>CACFUE010000008.1 GCA_902569465.1 uncultured Pelagibacteraceae bacterium
AATTGATTTATCGTCAATGATTACGTCATAAGATGGTTTGCCCATAATAAGTTTATGAAATTTTAACCCCCAACTTAATAATTGAGCGTAGGTTGATTTATAGCCCATTTTTTTTGCTTTAGTTACACTTTCACTATTTCGTCCCATATATCGACTTGTAAAAAAAATTATTACATTACCTTGCTGGTAAAGTTTATTTATAATTTTAATAATATTTTTTTTTGGTTTTGCGGTTTTATAATTTTTACCCTTAGTAACACAAATAGTGTTATCGATATCAAAACAATAACGTTTTACTCTCATTTATTTAAAATTTATTTTTAGCTTTTTAAGTATTCTTTTAAAAAAAATCTTAATTAAGTTTTTATTAGTTATACTTTCATTATTTGTTGGCAAGTGTATATCTTCAGAGTTTTGACTTTTAAAGATTGTTTTAAGACTATATAGCTCTTTTACATCTAGTTGCTTACCTCTACCCTGATAAGGAAATTTGAAATCCTCAGAATTGTTTTTCTTCAAAATATACATCATGTAAATATTCTTAATTTCATTTAAATTTAATATTTTGAGAACTTTTTTATCTAATTGAGTTGAAAATATTTCATTATCTTTATTAATTAAAAAGCAAGAAAAAATTATAGAGTAAGAATTTACTGCCGCAATACTATCTATCGTACAATGATCAAACTGATAAAATCCATTTCCTCCCATCAATGCCTGCTGAACTATTAAATATCCATTTTTTTTACAAACTTTATGCATTGTTTTATAGGCTTCAACGATATTAAAAGGATGTTCATTGTTTCCAAAATCTGTAACGATATTATATTTGTTGTATAAGTTTTGTTGATCTAATGGAAAATTTAAATCTTTGATAATAACATTCGTCTTATCGTTATCATCTCTTTTAATTGCATTAATGTCCATTCTTTCGCAAGTATTAAGACCTATAGTTTTCCAAAACATTGAAGATGAAACTCTTGGCCTTTCTGGAAAATGTTTAGATCTATTAAATAATGACGCATCAAATTTTAAATTATAAGTTTCACATAAAGTTTTTATTTGATCAAAATTTAAATTTAAATCCATATCACCCATATCTAAAACTGAGTCACATTCTTTAAATAATCCTCTATTTGTAAATTCTGAAATAATTTCTGCAGTTTTATAATTAATACCCATATTTCCTCGTTAATTTTTTGATATTTCTGAAATTCTATTCAATAACATTTTTTTATTGATAGGATGATTTCCTTTAGTTTCACAAACTAAACCAGCAGCCAAACTCCCTAAGATTGACGAAATAGTTATATTTTTAGAAACTACTAGAGACAAAGTAGACGCTGCAAGCATTGCATCTCCGGCTCCTAAACCGTCTTCAAAATTTTTTACTAAAGATTCAATTGGAAAGAAATCCCTTGGTATTACTGCACTTTTTCTGAAAGTAAGGGTTCCTCTTTTTCCTAATTTTAAAATTAAATATTTAGATTTAGTAAATTTGTAAGCTTTTGTGCCTAATTGTCTGACAGCACTATCCTGGTCTCCTAAAGAAAATCGCGCCTCTTTTTCATTTGGTAAAATTAAATTAAAATTTTTAAAATCTAAGATATTTCCCCAACGATTACTGACTTGGCTATCTGCAACTTTGCATACACCCTTTCTTATTTTTTTTGAAAATAATTTAATCGTTTCATGATTAAAAATTCCATGTCTGAAATCACTAAATATCACCCCGTCTGATCTAGTATTTGATACTATTTTGGATATTTTATTTTCAATATTTTTTGAGATTATATGATTATCAACTATATCTACTTGCAAAAGTTTATGATTTTCTGCCCAAAATCTTTCTTTTAAAGTTGTACTTCTGCTGTCGTCTATCAAACAATTTGTTTTAATTTTATTTTTTTTTAATTCTGAAATTACTTTTTTACCTAGCTTATCATTGCCAACTACAGTCGTAAAAATAACATTTGATCCAAGTTTTTTAAGATGTTTAGCAACAATTCCAGCTCCACCAAGGAAAAACTCTTCTTTATCTTTTTTTACACTAAAAGTTGGAGTTTTAGTAGTTTGACCTAACACGCTGCAATAATTATATTTATCAAATATAGTGTCTCCAATTAGATGTATTTTTACTTTGTGGTATTTGTTTACAACGTCTTTTAAATCTTCAAATGTAACATTCTCAAAGTCCATTAAAGAAATTAATTTTTCGTAATCTAATTTTGGTTTATTTACTCTTTGTAAAGCAGATGAAGAATAAATTATATCCCCGGGGCTAAAAAGTATTTCTCCTCCATAATTGTTTATTACCTTAATTTCTTCTTTTGTGTTTGGATTAATGCCATTTGTCGAGTACTCAAAACCTTTAACAAAGTAATTGGGTTTTAATTTAGATAACAATTTTAATGGAGTAAAATTATAATCAACTAATACATAATCAACCATTTCTAAGGAAGCAAGATTATTTGCTCTTAAGTATTCGGGAACATATGGACCATCTTTTGATTTGGTTACATGTTTATCTGATGTTACTGATGCAATTAAAATATCTGCCTTTTTTTTTGAGTAAGTTAAATGTCTTATATGGCCTGGGTGTACAATATCGAAAGTACCATGGCACAAAGCTATTTTTTTCTTCTTTCTGAGAGGTTGGAGTTTTTTAATTAAAAAATTTAAATCAACAATCTTTTTTTTTATTTTTTTAGAGAAGGTTTTCATTTTATTTTTTTTTATTCAGAATTTTTTTAACATTGTTCATCGTGATATATCCCTCATTTTGATTGACAAATGGTTTTTTAGATAAATTCTGCTTAAAATATTTCCATTCGTTCAACCATGAGTTTTCTTTTTTAAATTTCCAAACTTTTTTAATTGGCACACCTGAAGGATATACTCTTTTAGAGAGTATGACTTGTTGCTCTCTCCATTTAGGTAACGACTGCACAACTATAGATCCTTTTGAGCCTGAGATTTCAAGAAAAAATCTATTTTCCCACCTAACAAAACTATAGTGTATGTTTGCGATTACAGAATTACTTTTAAGAATTAAAAAACCATTATCATCTTTAAAGTACTCATTATTTTGTAAACTATTACTCACTACATTAAAATCTTTATTAATAAAATATTCAAATAAATTTATACTATGGATTCCTATATCCTTTAGAGCACCAACTTTATTTTTATTAGTTTTAACTGAACCATTCACGTAGTCTATTTTAAAAAAATAAACTTTACCTATTATTTTTTTATTTAAAAGTTTTTTTACAAACAATAGCCCATCATCAAACCTGAGATTAAATCCAGTTTTAAGAAAAAGTTTATTCTTTTTTGCCAAGTTAGTTAAAATTTTAGCTTCTTTTGAATTCAATCCTAGTGGCTTTTCAATTAAGAGATGTTTTTTTGCTCTTAAAATCTCCGAACCATATTTTAAAAATAAATCTGGTGGTGTACTTAATATTACTGCATCGATGTCAGAATTTAAAACTTTTTTTCTATTAGTAGTATATTCACATTTTATTTTTTTCGCTATTTTTTTCCCCAGGTTATCAACCTGATTTCTTGGCTTGGGTCTCCCAACTATAAACTTTATTTTACAGCTTTTGTCTTTAAGAATGGATAAAACTCTTTTAGAACCTATATTGCCACATCCTATAATTGCGATTTTCATATTTTAATTAATTACGTATTCGTTTTTGTTTTTAAAATTTGTAGAATTAAAAGATATTATCTTGCAAAATTTAGAATTTATAAATTTATTAATTTTTTGCTTGTCTTTAATTTTACTGTAATTATATATTAATAAAGCTTCTTTTAAATCTTTAATACTGAGCTCTTGAATACAATTTTTTATTTTTTGTTTTTTCAAATCAAAAAAAGAATCGTAAGAATAAAGAATTTTCTTCTTTTTTTTCAAATATTTTTTAAATTTTAGAAAAGGAGAGTTTACTATAGAAAAGGATTTACTTTTATACGAGGGCCCTATCCAGATTATTTTTTTAAATTTAAATTTACTTTTCAGTTTTTCGTACTTATTAATCAAAATTGAGATTCTTGAATTATCAAGACTTTTCATTTTTAAAAAGAAATTTTTTAGTTTTTGATTTTTTGATGTTCTGATAATTGTAAAAACATCTCTTTCTAGGTGCCCTCCGCTAACACCTAGCGAAGGAGAAATATAAGAGTCTTTACCTATTCTTTTATCTGATTTAAGCGCTTTATTAATCTTTGAAAACTTAAAACCGTATTGTCTGCAATAATAATCCATTGCATTCGCATAATTTACACTTGTAAATAAAAAAAGATTTATTGCCATTTTTATCATTTCAGCTTCTCTGAGTGAAAATTGAAAAATTTTACAATTAAATTTCTCAAATTCTTTCAAAAACTTCACTTTTTTATCAAAACCTAATATTATTCTCTCTGGGTTGGTAAATCTTTCTAAAGCTTTACCCATTACAAGTGTTTCTGCAAAATAAATAAGATTAATGTCAGGTCTATTTTTAAAAATTGTTTTTTTTAAATCTTCACAAAATCCACAGTATACCTGGCTGGTAATTATAATGGTGCAGTTTTTTTTAAAATTTTTATATGATTTTTTTAAAATATTAATAATTTTTTTTACGTCAGGTGCTCCTGCCATTGATAGAGGCGTATCAATAGTTAAAAATATTATATTAAAATTTTTTATTTCTTTTTCATTCTCACAAAAATAAATTTTTTTTATATTTTTCGCTAAATAGTTTTTTAGTTCGGGCTCTTCATTAGTTACCCTAAGATTTTTGAATTTTGTTTTTTGATTTTTATCATAATCAAAAACAGCACATTTTCCGATTTTTTGACTCCAACCTATACTAAAAACTTGACCTATATGAGATAGACCTAGAAATAAAGGAATATCTTTTTTTAAACTGTTCATTAATAATTGCGCTACCACTTAGTAGCGTTCTTTTTTAAAGCTGGATGTGATACAAAAAAATGCCAAATGACTGTCTGGAAAGATTCTGCAAAAGGAGTCAGATATATTTTTTTTACCTGAGGTAGAATAATTACGTAATTACCTTTTTTTACTAAATATCCATCTTTTCTTCCTACTATACCAAAGATTTTAGCTTTTTTCCTTTTTGCTAAATCTATTGCTTTAATTAAGTTTGTGCTTACTTTTGCTTTTTTGTTTCCACCTCCTACGGAAAAGATAAATAATGCATCTCTTTTGTTAAATCTACTTGCAACTAACCAATCCTTGAACGAATTATCCCATCCCTCATCATTTATTCTCGCTGTAAGCTCTGAAACATTATCTGTTGGTGCGTAAGCTTCAAAATTACATAATTTACGGAAGTCATTTACTGCGTGAGAGCAATTCCCAGCACTTCCCCCAACTCCTAAAAAAAACAATCTTCCATTATTTTTTTTAATTTTTGATAATCCAGTTACAAAACTTTCTAAAGTATTTCTATCCAGCTGATTTGCTGCTAATTTGAAACTATCAAAGTATTCATTAACAAAACCTTTTTTTTTAAACATTT
The DNA here is from genome assembly GCA_902569465.1 of uncultured Pelagibacteraceae bacterium. Classification (GTDB taxonomy): domain Bacteria; phylum Pseudomonadota; class Alphaproteobacteria; order Pelagibacterales; family Pelagibacteraceae; genus Pelagilacustribacter. Next base: position 5,535 of record CACFUE010000008.1, read on the forward strand.
TTATATATTTGCTCCTTTAAAATTAGAAATATATTTTTTCAAAAAAATATTTCCGATACTAGCATTGATCTCTTTATGCCTTTGCAATCCGCCTTTGTAGTTTTTTATAAATTTTGGATAGTTATCCCAAAATATTTTTTGATTAGTTTGATGATCACCAGTATTTTCCCATTCGCCATCAATTTTTTTATTCATCTCTTTAACACATTCGAAAATTTCATCAGGTGAATTATCCACAATTTCGAGGTTTCTTTGTTTGTATTTGTCTGAACCATAAACAAAATTAAATTCATCAGAGAATAGTTCATCTAACATTAAATTTCTTTTTTTTTGATTTGAATATATATGTTTAAATATATGAATACTATTGGGAATGTAAGAACAAATACTTCCAATAGGGATAAAATCAGCCATCACTATTGGTTTTTTTAATACATACGGAACCCAGTAAAATCCTGTACCATTCATAACTACAAATTTAGCTCTATAAATTAAAAAAAAATCTAAGAAACTTTGTCTTAATTTGCTTAATGAATAATCAATATTAATATTTCCGGTCATACTCCAAGATTTTTCAGACCCCGCACCCATCCTTACAACAGCAATATTTTTTGTATTAAGATAATTTATCGCTTTATTATAGTTTTCTATATTAGAATTTTTAAATTCGTACCTTTCCCACGCAAAATCAGGCACTGAATTTTTAAAGAAATGATTATCTCTTATGCATATGCAAACTATTTCTTGATTTTTTGAAATTCCGATTTTTTCCAATAAGCTGTTTCCTAAATCAATTTCTTTCTTAGAAAAATTTATTATTTTATCATTTTTATAAATTAAGCCGTTTAAGTCTCTTTCACCATACTTTGGTGGATCAATAATATATTCGTTTTTATTAAATTTTTTAAATACATCATGCAAAACTTTTATTAAAAAACTATCAGAAATTTTTATTTTGTGCTTAATTTTTTTAACAAAAAACTTACTACAAGCATTTTTGTGTACATACCAAATTTCAAAATAATCTTTTTTTTTCTCTAAGTTTTCTAAATGCCATAGTGACAACTCTCCAACTAAATGGCCTATTCTGTAGGGAGAGATATTACCAAATTTTACGGTGTAAAATTTAGAAAAAATCCAAAAAAATGGAATAATTGGATAACAAAAAAAAAGTAAGAAATTATAGATTCTTTTTAACATTAAAAATATTTGTAAATTTAGTTAAATGATTACTTTATTTCGAAACCAGAGTCTTTTGCATCATTAAAAAACTGCATTACTGTTTCTAAAGAGTAATCCTCTAGATTTTTTGAAAACATCTTCATTTTGTTTATCTGTGCAGCTTGCATTGTTATAATATCAGTTCCACAATTAATTGCATTTATGTAATCGTATGACATTCTTGGACTTGCCCATAGTGTCTTACATGAAGAATTATTTTTTACTTTTTGATTAATTTTTGTCATAATTTCAATAGCATCTTTTCCACAATCAAATATTCTTCCCGCAAAGATTGATAAAATTGAATTACTCTCCTTCAAAATAGGTAGAACTTTTTCAACTTGTTCCATTGTAAAAATTGCAGTTAAATTTATCTTAATTCCGTCTGATACTAATTTTTCTAAAACTTTAGTAGTGAATTGTTTGTTAGTAAAAGTAATTGGTATTTTTACATATACGTTTTCCGCTAATGAACTAAGTATCTTAGCTTGATTTACCATTTCATTTTCCTCATCAGCAATTACCTCAAGCGAAATAGGTTTGCCATTGCATTTTGAAATTAAATCTTTTGAATAATTCAAATAATGAGAAGCCTTTTGTTTTCTGAATAATGATGGATTAAAAGTATATCCATCAATTTCTATTCCAAAATTTGTTTCAAATTCATTCGGATTTAATCCATCAGCGTACAATTCTATTTTTTTTTGACTCATAATTTATAAATATTCCTATATATTTTGGTAATTTAAAAATGTTTTTTTTAAGTTTCTATCCAAAAAATATAGATATATTGAATATATTGAAAGTTTAATCAATCTATAGATATTTAGACTTATTCTTCGTTTATTTCCTATAAATCCTAAATGCCTTAAGTAGAATGATATAAAATTATTTGCTGCGTAATTATATCTTTTTATCCTGTAGAATTTATTTACAAATTTTATTTTAGATATAACGTACAAATCATTTTGTAACAAACATGAAATATCGAAATTTAATTTCCTGACTCCAAATTTATTAAAATTTTTTAATTTATTTGAAGGTTTGCCACTATAATTGACAGAGTCGAATTTTTTTCTATAACGAGTTGTAAACAAATTAATTCCATCAAATTTTATGTTCAAAAATTTAAAAATTTTTTTCATGTGATATTCAGTGTTAGTATTTAAATCTTCCATTTTCAAAATAAATACTCTTTTGTTGTCTTTTGCTAAAAAAGCATTTTTAAACGAGTTATAATTTCGAAAAAAAGACAAACTAAACTCCTGGCCATCAAAGTTCATAGGGTTTTTATATCTAAATAAATATCTAGCGTTTATTTGAGTTAATGGATTACGTAACATGTGTATTATTTTTGAATTCGGAACTGCATTAAGAAGGCCAATTATATTTTCATTTTGAATATTTATGACCGTTTTATAATTATTTTGAAAAATAGATTTAATCACAATTTCTAAAAATTCACTAAAGAAAATGCGAGATTTTTTATAATATGACTTATTTAAATTATTTTTTATTTTTGTAATTTTTTTTTTATAGTTTGGAAATCTATTCACTTTTAACTCATTTTCAAAATTTTTGAGCAGATAAAAAGAGCTTTGCTTGTGAACTTTATTACTTAAACCATTATTTATCAAACTATCTTGAAATATATTTGTTACTTCTCCAGGTACAACGTTAAGCTTTGGATTTCCGTCTAATAAACTATGTATTAACTTAGTTCCACATCTTCCAGCGCCTGTTATAAATATTATTTCTTGCATTTTATGCATAGCTCCGCACTTTGCAAAAAGACGATTTTTTACATTTTGTTTTCATTTAGTTAGATGGGTTTAAAAAAATAATCTTGTTTATTTATTGTTGCTTTTATTTCTCCCATCAAAATATTTATTTTATTTTTTTGTAAATCAATTATTTTAAAAATTTTATCTGTAAAAGGACCTGAGTGAAACTTATATAAATTATTCTTTTTGAAATCATAAATATTTTGGGATATGAAACCTTTTTTATCTTCAAACTTTTTACAGTTTATAATAAAGTTATCTAGATCTTTTTGAAACTCAATATAACCATCTAAAAAATATTTAACACCTTTTATAAATTTGATTTTGTCTAAGAAAAATTTTTTTCTAAAATCACTGTGGTAACAAAACAAATAATCACCCAATAGATCAATTTCTTTGTTTACTAATTTATTTTTTTTATATTTTTGAATTAATAACTTTGGTCTGTAGATTAATAAGTTTTTTCCAAACCTACCTCTCATTTCTTGTTGCATTAGAATGAATTTTTTTCTATCGTATTTTACTACTGCCCACATATTTATTAAATATCCTTTAATTCATTTTTCAACTCGTCGTATTCTTTCATTTTCCTTTTCATGAAATTTACTGTGAGTTTTGTTCTTTCAGCGATTCCTTTGGGTGTCAGCACATATTGAATATAATTGATTTTATTTGTTTTTTTTTTGAAATTGTTAATTTTAACTAAACCTTTTTGTTTAAGTGCTTTTAAACAATAGTTTAATTTTCCCAAACTAAAACCAAGATCTTTGGCTAGCTCTCTTTGAGATGCTTGAGGATATTTATTGATTTTTCTTAAAACTTCGAATTGATCGTTGTTTTTAATTTCTTTCATATTCGTTCAATATTTGAACATAGTGTTCAAAATGTGAACAGTAAAGTCAAATATATATGAAAGTTTTTTTGTACAACTATATGTAGAATTAATTTTTTTTTATTTACAAAATATAGAAAATTTTTTTCAGTGCATAAATCAAGCCAATTGAGCTATTAGTACTGGTCAGCTACACACGTTACCGTGCTTCCACATCCAGCCTATCAACGTAGTGGTCTACTACGGCTCTATAGGAAGAACTAGTTTTGAGGTGGGTTTCCCACTTAGATGCTTTCAGCGGTTATCCCGTCCATACTTAGCTACCCGGCACTGCAGCTGGCGCTACAACCGGTCCACCAGTGGTATGTTCATCCCGGTCCTCTCGTACTAGGGACAAATCCTCTCAATTCTTCTACACCCATGGCAGATAGGGACCGAACTGTCTCACGACGTTCTGAACCCAGCTCACGTACCACTTTAATTGGCGAACAGCCAAACCCTTGGGACCTGCTCCAGCCCCAGGATGTGATGAGCCGACATCGAGGTGCCAAACACCCTCGTCGATATGGACTCTTGGAGGGTATCAGCCTGTTATCCCCGGCGTACCTTTTATCCGTTGAGCGATGGCCCTTCCACTCAGAACCACCGGATCACTATGACCGTCTTTCGACTCTGCTCGACTTGTCAGTCTCGCAGTCAGGCAGGCTTATGCCATTGCACTCTACGAACGATTTCTGACCGTTCTGAGCCTACCTTCGCACGCCTCCGTTACTTTTTGGGAGGCGACCGCCCCAGTCAAACTACCCACCATACAATGTCTTGCTGCCGGATCACGGCTAGCAGTTAGATGTCAAGAATAATAAGAGAGGTATTTCACTGGTGACTCCGTTTAAGCTGACGCCTAAACATCAAAGTCTCCCTCCTATGCTAAACATATCATTCCTAACACCAATATAAAGTTGTAGTAAAGGTGCACGGGGTCTTTCCGTCTAACCACGGGAACTCCGCATCTTCACGGAGAATTCAATTTCACTGAGTTGATGTTGGAGACAGCGGAGATATCGTTACGCCATTCATGCAGGTCGGAACTTACCCGACAAGGAATTTCGCTACCTTAGGACCGTTATAGTTACGGCCGCCGTTCACTGGGGCTTCAGAAATTAGCTTGCACTAATCGCATTAACCTTCCAGCACCGGGCAGGCGTCAGACCCTATACATCCACTTACGTGTTAGCAGAGCCCTGTGTTTTTGATAAACAGTCGCATCTCCCTAGCTTGTGCCACCTACATTTAGTTGCCTAAAAGCAGGTCCTCCTTCTTCCGAAGTTACGGAGGCATTTTGCCGAGTTCCTTCAACATCATTCTCTCAAGCGCCTAATTATACTCTAATAATCCACCTGTGTCGGTTTAGGGTACGGTCTAATGATGGAGCTATTTCCTGGGACTTTTTCACAGCTAACTCAATCCATTAAGAGTTAACAATTTACAAAATCCGTCACTTCCATCTGGTCAAGGAATATTAACCTTGTTTCCATCGACTACGGCTCTCGCCCTCGTCTTAGGGGCCGACTAACCCTGCGCGGATTAACCTTGCGCAGGAACCCTGGGATTTTCGGCGACAGAGTTTTTCACTCTGTTAATCGTTACTTATGTCAGCATTCGCACTTCTGATACCTCCAGAATCCCTCACGGGTATTCCTTTACAGGCTTACAGAACGTTCCGCTACCAGGTAAAATTTCCGAAGAAATTTTACATCCACAGATTCGGTACATGATTTAAGCCCCGTTACATCTTTGGCGCAGAAACTCTATTAGACCGGTGAGCTGTTACGCTATCTTTAAAGGATGGCTGCTTCTAAGCCAACCTCCCGGCTGTTTAGGAATCTCCACATCCTTTCACACTTAATCATGATTTAGGGACCTTATCTGGTGATCTGGGCTTTTTCCCTCTCGACCATGGACCTTAGCACCCACAGTCTGTCTGCTGAGGTAAAATGTTTGGCATTCGGAGTTTTATGAGGGTTGGTAAAGATTTCTCTCCCCTAGCCCCTTTAGTGCTCTACCTCCAAACATCAATTTACTCAACGCACTACCTAAATAGTTTTCGCGGAAAACCAGCTATCTACGAATTTGGTTGGCCTTTCACCCCTTACCACAAGTCATCCAAAGACTTTTCAACGTCAACTGGTTCGGTCCTCCGGCAAGTGTTACCCTGCTTTCAACCTGCTCATGGTAAGCTCATTCGTTTTCGGGTCTAATTCATACAACTTGCGCCCATTTAAGACTCGCTTTCGCTACGCCTACACCTTGCGGCTTAAGCTTGCTGGATAAATTAAGTCACTGACCCATTATACAAAAGGTACGCCGTCACTCTAAAAAGAGCTTCGACTGTTTGTAGGCATACGGTTTCAGGTTCTATTTCACTCCCCTAATAGGGGTTCTTTTCACCTTTCCCTCACGGTACTAGTTCACTATCGGTCACTGAAGAGTATTTAGGCTTAGAGGGTGGTCCCCCTATATTCAAACAAGATTACACGTGTCCCGCTCTACTCAAGAACAAAATTAAGTATTACTTCTACGGGACTATCACCCTCTATGGTTAGTTTTTCCAAACTATTTGAATTAACTCAGCTTTGTTACTGGCCTAATCCGCTTTCGCTCGCCACTACTAACGGAATCTCAATTGATTTCTTTTCCTCCGGTTACTTAGATGTTTCAGTTCTCCGGGTTAGCTCTTTAAACCTATGAATTCAGTTTAAAGTACCACATAAAGTGGTGGGTTATCCCATTCGGAAATTTTCGGATCAAAGCCTGCATACAGCTCCCCGAAACTTATCGCAGTATACCACGTCCTTCTTCGCCTTTCAGTGCCTAGGCATCCGCCATACGCCCTTAAACGCTTGATTTATGCACAGAAAATAATTTTCTGTCTAAATTAAATTTTTAATAAAATGTTCATCTATTCGAACATTTTAAGATTGTTCATCTATTCGAACAATCGGATATAGATATTGTTTGATTGTTCATACTGTTTGAACAACCAAAATTGATATTCATTATTTACAATTTAAAAAAACTAAAAGTGTCGATGGTGGAGGATAGCGGGATCGAACCGCTGACCTCCTGAATGCAAATCAGGCGCTCTCCCAGCTGAGCTAATCCCCCGTGAAAAATGGTGGGCCGAGGACGACTCGAACGTCCGACCTCACCCTTATCAGGGGTGCGCTCTAACCACCTGAGCTACCGGCCCCTAAGCATTTATGAGACACTTTAATTTAAGAAGAGAAATGAGGACGGCCACATTAACTTAATTTTTTGAGACCAAAAGAAATATTTTGGTCTTCCTTAGAAAGGAGGTAATCCAGCCGCAGGTTCCCCTACGGCTACCTTGTTACGACTTCACCCCAGTTGCTGATCGTACCGTAGTCAAAGGTATAAGCTTTGCCTTAAGGTGTAACCAACTTCCATGGTGTGACGGGCGGTGTGTACAAGACCCGGGAACGTATTCACCGCGGCGCGCTGATCCGCGATTACTAGCAATTCCAGCTTCATGCACTCGAGTTACAGAGTACAATCCGAACTGAGACACATTTTTGGGATTAGCTAAGAGTCACCTCTTTGCATCCCATTGTAAGTGCCATTGTAGCACGTGTGTAGCCCAACACATAAGGGCCATGAGGACTTGACGTCATCCCCACCTTCCTCCAGCTTATCACTGGCAGTTCTTTTAAAGTGCCCAACTAAATGGTGGCAACTAAAAGTAGGGGTTGCGCTCGTTGCGGGACTTAACCCAACATCTCACGACACGAGCTGACGACAGCCATGCAGCACCTGTGTTTCGTCCAGCCGAACTGAAGAGACTAATCTCTTAGTCTCGCGACGAACATGTCAAGCGTTGGTAAGGTTCTGCGCGTATCTTCGAATTAAACCACATGCTCCACTGCTTGTGCGGGTCCCCGTCAATTCATTTGAGTTTTAACCTTGCGGTCGTACTCCCCAGGCGGAGTGCTTAATGCTTTCGCTGCGACACTGAAAAATATATTTCCAACGTCTAGCACTCATCGTTTACGGCATGGACTACGAGGGTATCTAATCCTCTTCGCTACCCATGCTTTCGCTCCTCAGTGTCAGTAGTGACCCAGTAAGTTGCCTTCGCATTTGGTGTTCTTTCTAATATCTACGAATTTCACCTCTACACTAGAAATTCCACTTACCTCTATCACACTCTAGCTAAAAAGTTTTGATGGCAGTTCCAAGGTTGAGCCTTGGGATTTCACCATCAACTTTTTTAACCACCTACGAGCTCTTTAAGCCCAGTAATTCCGAACTACGCTAGGTCCCTTCGTATTACCGCGGCTGCTGGCACGAAGTTAGCCGGACCTTCTTATTCGGGTACAGTCATTTTCTTCCCCGACGAAAGAGTTTTACAACCCAAAGGCCTTCTTCACTCACGCGGCATCGCTGCATCAGGGTTTCCCCCATTGTGCAAGATTCCCCACTGCTGCCTCCCGTAGGAGTCTGGGCCGTGTCTCAGTCCCAATGTGGCTGGTCTTCCTCTAAGAACAGCTATTGATCGTTGCCTTGGTAAGCTTTTACCTTACCAACTAGCTAATCAAGTGCGGGCTCATCTTTTGGCATTAAAACTTTCCCCGTAAGGGCTTATTTGGTATTAGCACAGGTTTCCCCGTGTTATTCCAAACCAAAAGGCAGATTCCCACATTATACTCACCCGTTTGCCACTCAGTATTGCTACTGCGTTCGACTTGCATGTGTTAGGCGTGCCGCCAGCGTACGTTCTGAGCCATGATCAAACTCTCAAGTTTAATAACGGCGCACACTAGCTTTAATAACTTTAAGGTATATTAAAGTTATTTTTCGTTAAAGCGTGTACGACAATTTCTTTATTAACCTAGCCGTCCACACTTCTCTTCTAAATTCACAATATAAAAAAGCTAAGATTTTTACTTTAAAATCTACACACCTCTAGCGCTATTAAATAATTAATGACTTAGAGGTGAGCGCTCGTTTTATTACAATTTTGTTATAAGTCAAGGCGTATATTGGTCAAAAAACCGAGTAAAATTGGGCTTCTTTGACTACTTCGGATTGCAAACTTGTGATAATTTTTGTAGAAAAACAACTATGGCGTTAATTCAAAAAATGCTTAATTTTATCAAACGAATACAGTTTTCTGAAACTTTAAACTTGCGTGGAACTCTTAAATTTTCAAATTTTAATCTTATCTTTATTTTCAGCAGTTTAATAATTATTGCTTTGATCTTTTTTACCGCTTTTAGTTTGGTATCAAAAAAGAAAGAGAATGAATTTCAAAACCTTAAAACTATATCTAAATCTAACGAATTTTCGAATTTCACAAAATACTTAATTGCTAAAATTAACTCTCCTTATAAGGAAGAGGAATATACAATTAAAAATAATGACTCTATTGAGAAAATACTAAAAAAATTCAATATTAAAAATGAAGATATTAAAGATATTTCCCTTGGTCTTAAAAGGAATAAACTTTCAAATATTTATGCAGGCAGAAAGTTGAAAATAATTTATAAAAAATTAGACAAAGGCTTAAATACAGTTATTAATATTATATTTCCAATTAGTAATGTTAATAGTGTAGAGGTTCGAAAATCACAAGAAACATTTATAATAAGGGAAAATATACTTCGTTTAAATAAAAAAGAAGTTGTTTTAAAAGGAGAAATTAAAAATAATCTTTATAGTTCTGCAGTAAATTCAGGCATCGAACCTAATATAATTGTTGAGTTTGCAAGAATTTTTGGTTTTGAAGTTGACTTTCAAAGAGATATCAGAAAAGGAGACTGGTTCGAAATATTTTATGAAAAGTTTCTAGATGATAATAATAAAGTGAGAGATACCGGAAGAATAATTTATGCCTCTATGTATGTGAATGGAGAAGAAATTAATCTTTACAATTTTAAATATAACAATGTTCAAGAATATTATGATATCAAAGGAAAAAGTATCACTAAATCTTTAATGAAAACACCAATCAACGGCGCACGATTATCTTCCTCATTTGGAATGAGAAAGCACCCTATATTGGGTTATAACAAGATGCATCGAGGAACTGACTTCGCAGCACCAAGCGGTACTCCCATCATGGCTTCAGGTTCTGGAACTGTTACGAGAGCACGTTGGTGTGGAGGTGGAGGAAATTGTGTAAAGATAAAACATAATTCTACATATGAAACTGTATACGCACATATGAAATCATTTGCTAAAGGGATAAAAGAGGGCAAAAAAGTAAGACAAGGGCAAATTATTGGATATGTGGGATCAACTGGAATGTCTACTGGACCCCATTTACATTACGAAGTCCATGTAAATGGAAAAAAAGTTAATTCACAAAGATTGAAACTTCCATCTGGAAAAATATTAAAAGGCGAGGAACGCAAAGAATTTGAGTTAGCTAGAATTAAAATTGATCTAAAATTGTCAGAACTAAGATAATTTAGTTTGATTTAAAGGGAGATTGTTATCTTCAACTATCTTTGATTTTTCATATGAGCTTTCTCTTTTCTCGGTCAATTCATTAAATCTTCTTAAATAATGATCAGCATGTTGTAAATAGTTTTGAGCCAGTACAGGATCTCCATTGCTATTTGCATCTTTAGCTAGTTGTTGAAATTTTTGCATTGCTTTTTCAACGCTGTGTAAATTATTAGATGATCCGTTTCTATTAAAGTTAATATTTCCATTGTTATTAAAATTATTTGAATTAGGTGAATTTAAACTTCCATTTCTTCTTCTAAAATTATTTTTAGGCGATCTGGATCTAAAATTTCTTCTTCTATTATTATTCATGAATATTTCTACCTATTTAGTTTAGATATCAAACATCTGATATTATCATTATAGTCTTTAACTTTTTCCATTATAATAAATTTATTTCTTAATAAAATTTTTGAAACTTTATTGTACTGCCCATTTCCAATCTCTAATGCAAGCGTACCATTAATTTTTAAGATTTCTTTTGCTTTGTAGATAACTTTTTTAACAACGTCAAGCCCATCGTTTCCGCCGTCTAAGGCTAATTTGGGTTCAAATTTCCTAATATCATCATCTAAATTTTTTAAATCTTTGCTCATAATATAAGGCGGATTTGAAACAATTAAATCAAATTTTTTATTAAATAGACTGGTAAAAGATCTTTTTAAAAGTTTCAAATTATTAGATTTTAGATGCTTATCTGCATTTTTTTTTGCTATTAAGATTGATTTACCTGAAATATCTAGACCTATACCATTAGATTTTTTTAATTCACTTAATAAACTTATTATAATACAGCCGCTTCCAGTTCCAATATCTAATATTGAAATAGGTTTTTTTTTAAATATTTTTGTTAATTTTTCTACCATTAGCTCTGTTTCTGGCCTAGGTATTAACGTGTTTTTATTAACCTCGAAAATTTTACTCCAAAATTCTTTCTCCTTTGTTATATAAGCGATTGGCTCTCTAAATGACCTTCTTTTGATCAGATTTTTAAACTTTATAATTTGATCAGGTGTAATTTTTTTATCTAAAGTTGAAATAATTTCCTCTCTCCTTTTTTTTAAAACTTTGGAAAGTAAAATTTCTGAGTCTATTTTGTGTGAAATTATTCTTTTTGATTTAAGTTGTTTTGACCCAGAATTTAATAATTGTAAGGTTTCCATTAATTTAAATTTTCTAATTTAAGATTTTGCTCTTTAAGACGTAATTGTTGATTCATTTCCTCATGAATATCACCACTTAAAAATTCATCTAGTTTATGTAAAGTCAGATTAATTCTATGATCAGTTACTCTCCCTTGTGGAAAATTATAAGTTCGAATTCTTTCAGATCTATCGCCTGTGCCTATTTGATTTCTTCTATTATCTGACCTCTCTTGGTCTTTTTTTCTTTTCTCTGCCTCGTAAACTCTTGATCTTAATATCTTAAGGGCTTTTGCTTTATTTTTGTGCTGAGATTTTTCATCCTGCTGACTCACAACCACTCCACTAGGAATATGTGTTATTCTAACAGCACTATCTGTTGTGTTTACAGATTGACCACCGGGACCTCCGGCTCTGAAAACATCGATTCTTAAATCTGAGTCTTTAATTTCAATATCTACATCCTCAACTTCTGGTAAAACAGCTACTGTTGCTGCTGATGTATGTACTCGCCCTTGTGTTTCAGTAGCTGGAATTCTTTGAACTCGATGAACACCAGACTCATATTTTAAGTAAGAATAAATATCATGACCATTTACAGAAAAAATAACTTCTTTAAAGCCTCCAGCCTCACTTTTTGAAATATTTATTATTTCTAATTGCCATTTTTTTTTTGAACAAACTTTTTCGTACATCTTAAATAAGTCTGCACAAAAAAGTGATGCTTCGAGACCGCCTGTGCCTGCTCTAATTTCAACTATAGCATTTTTTTCATCATCTTCGTCTTTGGGCAATAAAAAGATTTTAAGTTCATTTTCATATTTTTCTTTTTTATCTTTCATTTCATTGAGATCCTTTTCAGCCATTTCGATCATTTCTGGGTCGTTATTTTTATCTTGTAAAATTACTTCTAAATCCTTTTTTTCATCCTCAAAATTTACATATTCTTTTGCTATAGAAATAATACTGCTTAAATTTGAATATTCTTTTGATTTTTTTGCAAAAAATTTTGGTTCAATATTTCCTGAGGAAAGTTCCTTTTCTAAATTATTGTATCTTTTGATAATATCTTTAACTTTTTGTAAGGGAATCATTTATTATTTAATATCTTTTGCTTTTTCTTCAACCAGCTGGACAACTTTATTGATAAGATCTTTGCTTGCAACTTTTGTATGGGGGATTCCTGAGAGATATAACAAATTACTGTCTTGCCCTCCTCCAGTTAAACCAACCTCTGTTTGTGCAGCTTCACCAGGGCCATTTACAACACAGCCGATTATAGAGAGACTTATCGGTTTTTTAATATGTGATAATCTTTTTTCAAGTTCCTTTACAGTTTCGATTACTGGAAAAGCTTGGCGAGCGCAGGATGGACAGGATATTATATTCACGCCTCTTGACCTTAAACCTAATGATTTAAGTATTTCATATCCTGCTTTGATTTCATCAATTGGATCAGAAGACAAGGATACTCTAATTGTATCACCAATACCATCCATTAAAAGTTGCCCAATTCCTATTGAAGACTTAATACTTCCGGTTAATAAACCTCCAGCCTCTGTTACTCCTAAATGTAAAGGATAATCACAAATAGATGAAAGTTTTTTATAAGACTTAACAGTTAAAAAAATATCAGATGATTTAACGCTTATCTTAAAATTAAAGAAATCATTATCTTCTAATAATTTAATATTATATTGAGCACTTTCAACTAAAGCGTCTGGACATGGTTCTTTATATTTTTCAAGTAAAGATTTATCTAAAGAACCTGCGTTAACGCCGATTCTTATTGAACAATTATTATCTTTAGCAGCTTTAACTACCTCAAGTATCCTCTCTTTTGAGCCTATATTTCCTGGATTTATTCTTAGACAACTTGCACCCATTGATGCAGCTTCAATTGCTCTTTTGTAATGAAAGTGAATATCTGCAACTATAGGTGCTTTTACTTCTTTAACTATTTCTTTTAGAGCTTTTGTAGAAGCTTCATCAGGGCATGAAACTCTCACAATATCTGCACCTGCTTCTTCTAAAGATTGAATTTGATTTATAGTACCTTTGATATCTGTAGTAAGAGTATTTGTCATTGATTGAACACTTATTTTAGATGTTCCACCTACAGAAACATTTCCTACTTTAATTTCTCTGGTCCTTCTTCTTTCAATTATTCTGTGTGGTCGCAGTTCCATTTTAATCTAAATCGAAAATTGTATGTAATTTTTTTACTGCATTCAAAGTGTTTTCTTCATCGATTATGACTGATAATTTTATCTCAGAAGTTGAAATTGCCAAAATATTAATTTTTTCATCAGCTAAACCCCTAAACATTTTATAGGTTACACCTGGTGTTGACACCATGCCTGCACCAACAATGGATACTTTAGCCACTTTATCATTATGGCTAATACTTTTGTATTTTATTCTGTTATTAATTTTTAATAATTCTATTGTTTTTAGTAGATCATCCCTTTTAATTGTAAATGTGATATCTGTAGTCTTTTGATCAGAAGAAATATTTTGTATTACCATATCTACATTTATTTGAGCTTTATTTAATGGTTCAAAAATATTTGCAGCTACACCTGGTTTATCCTCTACTCCAATTAAAGTGACTTTAGATTCGTCTTTAGAATATGCTACACCTGTTACACTTTTTGTATAATCGATATTTTCTTGATTGAATATTTTTGTACCTTTTCTGTCAGTAAATGTAGATTTTACTTCAAGAGGTATGTCATACATCATTGCTGTTTGAACAGCAGAGGATTGCATTACTTTTGCTCCTAAAGATGAAAGCTCAAGCATTTCGTCATAGGAAATTTTATCTATTTTTTTAGCTACGGGTATTTTCTTAGGATCAGTTGAAAAGACACCGTCTACATCTGTGTAAATCTCACAACTATCTGTATCAAAAATTTTAGCAACCGCGACTGCAGTTGCATCAGACCCGCCACGCCCAATAGTAGTAATATCTCCACTTTTAGAGACTCCTTGAAACCCAGGAATAACTGCAACACCTTTCTTTATGTAATTATTTATATTGTTAATATTCATATTAATAATTCTTGCATTGGAATGATCTCCCTCTGTTAAAATTGGTATTTGCCAATTTAACCAAGATTTTGCATCAATCTTTATTTGATTTAAAGCTCCTGCTAAAAGCGCACAAGTTACTTGTTCGCCAGATGATAAAAGAACATCAAGTTCTCTTTTATTAAAATTATTTGTAATACTTGAAGAAAGTTTTATTAACTCATTAGTTTTTCCAGCCATTGCAGATACAACAACTATTATTTCGTTGCCTAAATCACGTTCTTTCCCAATAATTTTTGCCACATGTTGAATTCTTTCAATAGTTCCAACAGATGTGCCCCCGAACTTTAAAACTTTTTTTGTCATTTTAGAATGTAATATAATTTTTAAAGATTATAATGTATTTTTATAAATTAAATATAATTAATGAAATGACTACTATAAATAAAGAAGAAATTCAAAAGTTTTCAAACCTTGCTGACGAATGGTGGGATGAAAAAGGTAAATTCAAACCTTTGCATATGTTTAATCCAATTAGGTTAGAGTATATTGTTGAAAAAATTAAACAGCATTTTGCTTTAGAGGGTAAAAAACAGAATTTGTTAGAAAATTTAAAAATATTGGATATAGGTTGTGGCGGAGGACTTATTAGTGAGCCAATGGCTCGATTAGGTGCCATAGTTAAAGGTATTGATGCATCAGAAAAAAATATAAATGTTGCAAAAATTCACGCAGAAAGAAGTAATTTAAAAATAGATTATAAAAAAAATTCTCCAGAGGAATTGAATACTAATGAAAAATTCGACATTATCTTAAATCTAGAAGTTGTTGAACATGTAGATAACTTAGAAATTTATTTAAAGTCATGTAGTAATCTTCTTAAAAAAGATGGATTAATATTTACAGCTACATTAAATAGAACTTTTACGTCTTATTTAAAAGCTATAATTGGAGCAGAATATATTTTACGCTGGCTCCCTATCGGAACACATGATTGGAACAAATTTCTTAAACCTGAGGAGCTTGAAAAAAAAATGTTAAACAACAATTTGAAAACGTTAGATATAAAAGGACTAGAGTTTAATCCAATTATAAGTAAATGGAAAAAATCAGATAATCTTTCAGTAAATTATATTATTTGCAGCACGAAAAACTAATTTTCTTTATCTATCCACGGTATGCTGAATAGTTCAATACCTTCTTCGCTTAATTCTTCCCGGTCTTTAGGTGAAGTAGTTCCATAAATTTTTTTTTTACTTTTTTTATCGTAATAAATTTCTCTTACTCGTTTGCTAAAATTACTACCAACATATTCAAAGTTTTTTTCTATGTATTGTCTAATTTTTTTCAATTTTTCTCTTTCATCTTTTATAGTGGTTTCAATATTTTTATTATCTTTATTATAAGTTTCAGGCAGCGAAATCATTGGAGCCATAATTGATTTTTTAACTTTTTTAGAATTGCAGTAAATACACTCAAGTAATTTCTTTTCTTTTAATTTCTCGAATTCTTTTGAGTCTAAAAACCAGCTTTCAAATTCGTGATTATTTTCGCATTTAAGATTATATTTAATCATTTTTAATTTCTATAGTCTGCATTAATGTCTATATAGTCATGAGTAAAATCGCAAGTATAACATTTAAAGGCATCATTGCCCAATTTTAAATTAATTTCAAATTCGATTGAATCCCATTTCATATATTCTTTTAATTTTTTTTCATCATAACTTTCAGAAATTTTTCCATTTTCAGCAACTATAAAGTTTCCAATTTTGATCTTTAATTTTTTACTATCAATAAATTCTCCTGATTTTCCTATCCCCATTACTATCCTTCCCCAGTTTGGATCTTCTCCTGCAACTGCAGTTTTGATAAGTGGTGAGTTGGCAATTGAAAAAGCTATATTTTTTGCACTTGCTAACGATTTAGCATTGATCACATTAATAGTTATAATTTTTTTTGCTCCTTCACCATCAACAACTATCTGTTTTGCTAAATTAAGACATAGTTTTTTTAAAGCTATTTCAAATTTTTGAATAACCTTATCGTTAAGTGAAAGATTTTGACCGACTTTTAAAGCCCGCGTTGAAAAAATTGATACCATATCGTTTGTGGATTGGTCGCTATCAACTGTTATAGCGTTAAAAGAGTTTGATACCGATCTTTTTAGGAGAGTTTTTAATAAATTTGAGTTTATATCAGCATTTGTGAATATAAAAGAAAGCATGGTAGCTAAATTAGGAGCTACCATTCCAGAACCTTTAGCTATGCCACAAATTCTTATAAGTTCATCTCCGATGATTATCTCCTCATAAGCTACTTTTGGTTTGGTGTCTGTGGTCATTATAGCTGAAGCGATTTTCAACCAATACATTTTATTATGATCACTTCTAAGTTTTTCTACTAAATCACCCAATCTTTCTTTAATTTTTTCTGCAGGAAACTCTTCTCCAATTACTCCGGTTGAAGCAAAAATTAAATCTTTGATCTTTATAGCTTCATTAGTGCCTTTCTGAGTTTTGGACTCTTTTAAAGTCAAAACTCTAGATAAGTTTTTAGCTAAAATATCAATACCTTCTTTCCCTTGCTTACCTGTAAAAGTATTGGCGTTTTTAGTATTGACTAATAATCCTTTAATTGATTTTTTATGAGAATTATTGTTCCAAGGTATAAATTCCGAAGTTATTGAATTGGTTGTAGTTAAAGTTGCGTAATTAGCTCCTTTACTAAAATAAAATAAAGCTAAGTCGTCTCTACCATCGCCATATAGATCTGCAGAAATAGAAGACATTTCTAACCCCTCTATTGGTTTAAGACTTTGAAACTCTCCCATTTTAGATAATTTCGTTTTATCTTTGAGGAAATTCTTAATGTTTATTGTCATAATTACTATTTAATTTAAATTATAAATACATATATAGAAGTATAATGAATTTATTTACAAGGACTTTTAGTAAGATATTTAAAAGCTCTAATCAACAAGAATTAGATAAACTTAAAAATTTAATTTTAGCTATAAATAATAAAGAAATAGAGTTTCAGTCATTTTCTGAAAGTGATTTTAAAGAAAAAACAGCTAAATTAAAAAAGAACGTTCAAAATGGTTCAACTAAACTCGAAGATATCATTCCAGAAAGTTTTGCTCTGGTAAGAGAAGCCGCAAAAAGAACCTTGGGCGAAAGACACTATGATGTTCAGCTAGCAGGTGGAATAGTCCTTCATAATGGAAAAATAGCAGAAATGAAAACTGGTGAGGGAAAAACTTTAGTTTCAACCTTACCAGCTTACTTAAACTCTCTCTCCGGTAAAGGAGTTCATATAGTAACTGTTAATGACTATCTTGCAAAAAGAGACTCCGAATGGATGGGTAAAATTTACAATTATTTAGGAGTAACAACTGGTTGTATTACGAACAATTTAGAAGATTTTGAAAGAAAAAAAAATTATAGCTACGATATTACTTATGCAACTAATAATGAGCTCGGCTTCGATTATTTAAGAGATAATATGAAATATGAATTAAAAGAAATGGTTCAAAGAATGCACAACTTTTGCATTGTAGATGAGGTTGATAGTATACTTATTGATGAATCAAGAACACCTTTGATAATTTCTGGTAAATTGGAGGATAAAACTACACTTTATACAACTTCTAATAACTTGATTAAATATCTTCAAGACAATGACTATGAATTAGATGAAAAAAATAAAAATGTTATAATTACAGATGCTGGAATAGATAAAATTGAAAAACTTG
>CACFUE010000009.1 GCA_902569465.1 uncultured Pelagibacteraceae bacterium
ATTATCCTAACCACAAAGATGAGTTTGAGTTTTTAAGATATCATTTTAAAAATATTATTATCAAAGACAATAGAGTGGAAGCTATTAATGAAGCTAAGAGGGAAGGTTATGACTGCGCCGTTTTAGATGATGGTTTTCAAGACTATAAGATAAACAAAGATTTTAAAATTTTATGTTTTAACTCTAAACAACTAATAGGAAATGGGTTTGTATTACCAGCTGGTCCTTTAAGAGAAAATCTTTCTGCCGTCAAGGATGTTCATGCCATAGTGATAAATGGAGATTATAATTATGAATTTGAAAAGAAAATTTCAAAAATAAATAACAATTTAAAAATTTATTACTCTAACTATAAAATTAAAAATTGTGAAAAATTTTTGAATAAGGAATTTTTAGCTTTTGCTGGTATTGGAAATCCATCTAATTTTTTTGACCTTCTTGAGGCCAATAATGTAAAAGTTAAAAAAAAAATTTCTTATCCAGATCATTATGAATTTTCAGACACTGAGATAAAAAATATCATAAATGATGCGAAAAAAAATAATTTAGATGTTATCACAACAGAAAAAGACTATTTCAGGATAAAAAAATACAATTTTGAGGAAATAGGATTTGTAGAACTAAATTTAGAGTTTAATTCTAATGAAAAAATATTAGAAAATATTTTAAAAAAAATATGATTAAAATTTTAAAGTATTTGTTTGAAGCTTGCTTTGTATATCTGTTTTATATTATTGGGAAGCTTTTAGGGCTTAATCTAAGTAGAAAAATTTTTTCTTATATATTTGTTTATTTGGCGCCATTTTTTAAATCAAAAAAAGTTTTATACAAAAATCTTGAAATTTTTAATAAAAACCTCCCACATAATGAAAAGAAGTTAATTATAAAAAGCATGTGGAAAAACTATGGGATGACTTTTATAGAATATATTTTTCTTAATTATTTTAGAAAAAATAATGAGCATGTTGAAATAATTGGGGAAAATATTTTAAAGGATATTATTATTAAAAAAGAAAAGGTAATTTTCATTTCAGGTCATTTTGCAAATTTTGAATTAATGTCTATGGAAATTACAAAAAAAGGTATAGATCTTGCAGCAATTTACAGACCTCTAAATAATTATTTTTTAAATCCGTTTATGGAACATGTTCGAAGAAAATATGTTTGCCAAAATCAAATTAAGAAGGGGGTCCAAGGTGTTAAAAGGGCTGTAGAATATTTAAACAAAAATTTTAGCATTGCTCTTATGATTGACCAGAGAGTAAGTGAGGGAGAAAAAATTGAATTTTTTGGAAAAAAAGCTTTTACAACTACTTTGCCTGCGCAACTTGCTTTAAAATATAATTTACAAATTATTCCAGTTTTTATTGAAAGAAAAGATGATAATAATTTTAAGATAGAATTTTTTAAAGGTATAAAAGCATCTGACTTTGAAAATAAATTTAAATTGACAAAAAAACTCAACGAAATTTTAGAAAATATGATAATTAAAAAACCAACTCATTGGATTTGGAGCCATGACAGATGGAAATAACCCATCTATTTTTTTAAGTTTTTATATCTCTCATTAGCCTCTATGGCTGAATAGTAGGCTTCTTGAAGATCAACATTCCAGTAGTTAAGATCTTTTAAATTGATTTCTTTTCCAGAAATAGCGCATAACACATGATCTCCCTCTTCTATTACATCAAAAGAATTGTGTTTAAAAACAACTTTCGCTTTTTTTTTATTCATCAATAAATTATACAATAGAACTCTTAATATGAATATTGGATTAATTGGTAGTGGTGGCAGAGAACATGCTATTTGCAAAAAAATTTACGAGTCAAAATTAGTTAATAAAATTTTTTGTTTTCCCGGGAATGCAGGAACTTCTAAGATCGCAATTAATGTTGATATTGATATATTAAATTTTAATAAAATTCTTAATTCAATTAAGGTCCACAAAATAGACCTAGTGGTTGTTGGTCCTGAAGAACCTCTTGTAAAAGGGTTAGTGAATTTTTTAAATAAAAATAAAATAAAAGTTTTTGGACCTAATAAGTACGCTTCACAACTTGAAGGGTCTAAAGCGTTTATGAAAAATTTATGTAAAGCAAAAAAAATTCCAACAGCTAATTTTAAAATTTGTAAAAATAAAAAACAAGTAAAAAACTTTTTAAAAGAGTCTAGTCTACCAATTGTAGTTAAAGCAGATGGGTTGGCTGCTGGTAAAGGTGTTACAATTTGTAATAATAGAAAAAAGGTTTTAACAACATCAGATGAAATTTTTAATGGAAAGTTTAAATCTTCTAAAAAAGTTATACTTGAGGAATTTTTAGAAGGTGAAGAAGCTAGTTATTTTTTAGTAGTTGATAAAAATAATTTCAAGTTTTTTGGAACAGCTCAAGATCATAAACGTGTAGGAGAAAATGATACTGGATTGAATACTGGAGGAATGGGGGCTTACTCTCCTGCAAATATAATTAATAATAAAATAGAGAGAAAAATTATTAATAAAATTGTAAATCCAACATTAAATTTTTTAAAAAAAAGAAAAAATTCCTACAAAGGATTTTTGTATGTTGGTCTCATGGTCAAAGATAACGAACCATACCTGATAGAATATAATGTAAGAATGGGTGATCCAGAATGCCAAGTTATTCTTCCAAGACTAAAGACTGACTTAGTGAAAATAATGCTTAATACCGTGAATAATAATTTGAAAAAAACTTCAATTAAGTGGAGAAAAGAGAAAAGCATGACAATCGTTTTATGCTCAAAAGGTTATCCGGGTAGTTATAAAAAAGATAAAGAAATTAAGAATCTTAATAAAATTAAACTTTCAAAATATGACTTTGTTTTTCACGCAGGAACTAAAGTGCAAAATAATAAAATACTTTCAGCAGGTGGAAGAGTTTTAAACTTTACCTCATTAGGTTCTGACTTCTTCAAAATAAGAAAAAGAATTTTAAGACTGCTGAATATATTAAACTGGAAAAATGGTTTTTTCAGAAGAGATATTGGTTGGAAAATTATTGGTTAACATGAGAATTATTGGTGGAAAATTTAAAGGTAAAAGTATTGAATTTTTAAGAACAAATAAAACAAGGCCACTTAAAGACTCTGTAAAAGAAAACATATTCAATATAATTGCTCATTCAAATTTCGTTGATATCAGATTAAACGGATCTTCGGTTCTCGATGCTTACTCTGGAGTAGGCTCTTTTGGTTTAGAATGTTTATCAAGAGGTGCAAATTTCGTTACTTTTGTTGAGAGAGATATAGATGCTATGAGCACTCTTGAAAAAAATATAAGTAATTTAAAAATTAAAAATCAGTCAAAACTAATTAATGGACCAATAGAAAATTTTTGTCATAACATAAATTCTCGATTTGATATTTTTTTTTTTGACCCCCCTTTTGCAGATAAAAGTTTCATTGAGAATGTAAAAATTTTAAAGAGAGAAAAAAATTTTAAAAAAAAAAATTTGGTAATAATACATAGGGAAAAAAGTTCAAAAGATAATTTTGATAAAGTTTTAAAAGTTTTTATTGTAAGAAATTATGGTCGTTCCAAACTTATTTTTGCAAAGTTTATTTAAGTAAAAACTTAGTATAAATTTTAACTTGCTCAACAGCTGGCTGGTCAAAAGGGTTCAGCCCGATCAATTTTCCTAATAAAACTGTTTCTAAAATAAAAAAACTAAATAATTCTCCTAAAGTTTCCTCGCTTAAACTATTAATTGTAAATTCTCTATAAGGTATATTGTTAATTTTAAATGAATTTATTAAAGCATTTTTTTGAGCATTTTTTATTTTGTGAAGTTTTTTTCCTCTAAGAAATTTTGTATCAATAGGAAGATTTGATTTTTTAATGCTAAAGTTACTTTTGTTGCCATTGCTAAAAACATAAAAGATTTTGTTTTTGGGTCCATCTAAATATAATTGAAGAAGACTATGATGGTCTTTTGGTGCATTTGATATAACTGGTAAAAAACCCTTATTTTTTTTTCCCAAACTTTCAGCTAAAAGTTGTTGCAACCAATATAGAAACTTTTCTAACCTTGGTTCATAATTTAATAAAATTATATTACTAATTTTTTTTTGACTAAGAATATTTGAGATTAAAATTGAACTATTTTTAAGTAAGATTTTTTTAGCTTTATTTTTAAAGTAGATATCAATATTTTTTCTAATTTTTTTTGAATTAACTCCCATTAACATACTTGGCAAAATTCCAGTTTCTGTTAACACTGAGTATCTTCCGCCAATGTATTCCTCGTGTTTAACATGAAATAGATTAAATTTTTTTGATAAATTAAATAAATAATTATTTTTTCTTTCAGATATTAATATAACGTTTTTTGCATTCTTTTTTATTATATCCAAGTACAAAAGATTTGTTATTGTTTCAATGGTATCTCCTGATTTTGAAATTATTATGAATAATATTTTTTGATGGCTTTTTATTTTTTTTAATTCAGAAATTTTTTCAATATCTAAATCATCTAAAAAGGTAATATCTTTTTTGATTTTTTTTTTAAAAAATTCGTATATTGCATTTATTCCTAAAATTGAACCGCCCATTCCAACAAAAATTATTTTGTTAAATTTTTTAAACTTTTGAATATCTGTCTCTCTAAAATTGAATTTGTAATTAAGTTTAAAAGTGTTAAAAAAATTTTTTTTTTTAAAGATTTCTTCTAAAATTTCTTCAAAAATTGATTGAAAATTAGAAAGATGTTTTTTTTTAAATTTTTTTTTTATTAGATTTTTTTGAATTGAATTTTTAATTATCAAATTGTTAGGCGTCACTTACGAATGCTTTCTATAATAGATTCCTCAACTGATGAAGATTTATTATTATTTTGTTTTTTCGGGGCTTTGAGTATTTCTTTAATTTGATCATCATTATCTTTTCTTTTCTTTTCTGAGTTTGGAGTTGGAAGTTCATTATAATTTGGGGGTAATTCTAAAGGTTGTTTTTTTTTAACAAGAAATTCATCTGTAGTGTTAACCTTCTCGTTACGTAATACCTTCCCCGCCTCCTCAAGGCTTGCACATGAATTTAATAAGATAATAAAAATATAAATTAATTTTTTCATTTATTAGTTTGGAAATAATCTTTTAATATATAAATTATGATACCTAAAGTTATAAATACATCAGCTAAATTAAATGTAAACCAATGAAAACTTCCGTAGTGAAAATCAATAAAATCTGGCACTGCTTTAAAAATAAGCCTATCGTAAAAATTTCCTAAAGCACCTCCAATTATTATTGAAAAAATTATTTTCTCAGTTCTTTCAGACTTAATTACAAAATATAATAAAATAAAGATTATGAGACCTATTAACAAAGTAGTTGAGTTATAATAAACGCTTTTTTCAAAACTAAATAGACCAAACCCTATTCCTGTATTCCAAACTAAGCTTAAATTTAAAAAGTCATTTACATAAAATGATGTATCATTAAAAAAATTAAGTACCTGAAGTTTAGAGTATCTATCTAGAAGAAAAATCAGAACTATAATCAAAAAAGAAATTAAGTTTGGTTTGCTGAAAAAAGACTTAATTTTTAATAGCATCCTCACATCTCTCACATTTCGTTTTTAAAATTTTCCAGCATCTTGGACATTTTATACCATCAGCCTTTTTTACTTTAATAATTAACTCATCATTTTTATTAGATTTAATTATTTCTGCTTTTGATGTAATGAAATATTCAGCTAAATCTAATCCCTCTAATAGTTTAAAATAATCAGATCCTGCATCTATAATTATTTCAGCCTCTAAACTTGAACCAATTACTTTATTGGTTCTCTTTTCTTCAATAGCAGAGTTTGCCTCTTGTTTTATCTTGAATAGTTTGGACCATTTTTCATTTAATTTTTTATTTTCCCACCTCTTTGGAATTTCCACAAATTCATACTCATGTATACTGTCTTCTTTATTACTTATCAAAGTATAGATTTCATCAGTAGTAAAAACAAGAATTGGTGCAAACCATTTTAATAAGCTTTCCAGAATTATGTTTAGAACAATCACACAATCTTTTCTTTTTTTTGAGTTAACGTTGTCACAATACAGAACATCTTTTCTAATATCGAAATAGAAAGAAGATAAATCTAAAGTACAAAAATTTAACAGTTCCTTATAAAGTTTATGAAAACTATAAGAATCTAAATTTTCTTTAACTGAATTATTTAAAATAAATAATTTGTGTAAAATATATTTCTCTAGTTCATCAAATTTTTCAATTTCAATTTTTGTAAAGTCTTGTTTAACGTAACTATCTTTTAAATTACCAAGCATATATCTAAAAGTATTTCTTATTTTTCTATAAGACTCTGCGTGTTGAGTAAGGATGCTTTTGTCTATTCTCAAATCCTCAGAGTAGTCTGAAGCTGCAACCCAAACTCTTAAAATATCTGCTCCATAATTTTTTAAAATTTCCTCTGGTAAAATTACATTTCCTTGAGACTTGGACATTTTAAGACCCTTACCATCTACAACAAATCCATGTGATAATATGCTTTTAAAAGGAGCTTTGCCTCTGGTTCCACATGACTCTAATAAAGAGGAGTGAAACCAGCCTCTATGTTGATCAGATCCCTCAAGATACATATCGGCAGGCCAATGTAAGTCTTTTCTTTTCTCTAGTACAAAGCTGTGCGTTGACCCACTATCAAACCATACTTCAACAATGTCATTTAATTTCTCATAATCATTTACATCGTAATCCTCGCCTAAAAACAACTTTGGATTATCAGTAAACCAGCAATCAGATCCTTGTTTTTCGTAAATAGATGCTATTCTGTCTATTACTTTTTTATCCTTTAGCGGTTCTTTAGTTTTTTTATTAATAAAAATAGGTAAAGGAACTCCCCACACTCTTTGTCGTGAAACGCACCAGTCAGGTCTTCCTTCTATCATTGATAATAATCTCTCTTTACCTTTTTTTGGATAAAACATTGTTTCATTAATAGCTTTTATTGCTTTTTTTCTTAAATCATTTTTTTGCATGGATATAAACCACTGAGGTGTTGCTCTATATATTAAAGGTGCTTTTGATCTCCAAGAGTGAGGATAGCTGTGATTTAATTTATCGTCTTTAAGGAGTTTTTTGTGTTCTCTTAATTTTTCAATAACAATTGAGTCTGCTTTAAATATATGAGTATCAGTAAAATAAGGCACCTCTTTTGTATAAAGTCCTGCATTATCCACTGTGTAAAGAGATGGAATATTATTTTTTAAACAAAGATTAAAATCGTCAGGTCCGTGACTTGGAGCACAATGTACGATACCCGTTCCTTGTTCCAATGTTACAAAGTTTGCCTCTAACATTGGCACATCGTAATTAAATCCCATTTTTTGAAATGGATGAGAGCAAACAGTTCCTTCAAATTCTGAGCCCTTAAATGTTTGTAAAATTTTAAAGTTTACTATTTGACATGATTCACAAACTGACTTTATAAGTTTATTAGCAATAATAATTTTTTTATCTTTAAAGTTTTCTAACTCATTAATTTGAATTAAGGAATATTCCAAACTACTGTTGAATGCTAATGCTTTGTTTGCTGGAATAGTCCAAGGCGTAGTTGTCCAAATAATTACGCTAGCATCTTTTAAGATATCTTTTTTTGTTTTTTTTACCTTAAATGCAGCAAATATTGTATTTGATGTATGGTCTAAATATTCAACTTCAGCATCTGCTAATGCTGTTTTTTCTACTGTAGACCATAAAACAGGTTTATAACCTTGATATAAACTTCCGTCTAAGAGGAACTTACCTAACTCACGGACTATTTGAGCTTCAGCATCATTACTCATTGTAGAATAATAATTGTTAAAGTCACCAATTACACCTAGTCTTTTAAATTCTTTTATATGTATTTGAATCCAACTTTTTGCGAATTCTCTACATTCTTCTCTAAAAGCTGTTGTAGGTATTTCATCTTTATTCTTTTTCTTTTTTTTATATTGCTCCTCAATTTTCCACTCTATTGGCAAACCATGACAGTCCCATCCAGGAACATAAACTGAGTCTTTTCCATTCATTTGATGAAATCTGGAAATCATATCTTTTAAAATTTTGTTAAGTGCAGTCCCCATATGAATATGACCATTTGCATAAGGGGGTCCATCATGAAGGATAAATTTTTTTTTTCCTTTAGATTTTTTTCTTAATTTGTCAAAAATTTTAATATTTTCCCACTTCTTTAAAATTTCAGGTTCCTTGGTAGGTAAACTAGCCTTCATAGAAAAAGAAGTTTTGGGTAATTGTAGAGTATCTTTTGACATTATTTTTTTGCGTATTCTATATCAATTTTTATTTGTTTTTTTAAATATTCTAAGTTTTTAAATTTTTTCTCTGGACGTAAAAATTTTATAAATTTTACATTTATTACCTTATTATATAAATTTTTGTTGATTCCAAAGATATTTGTCTCTAATAACAATTTTTTACCATTAAAGGTTGGTCTGTAACCTATATTTGCAATACCTTTTCTTTTGAATTTTGAGGCTTCCACTCTTACGGCATAAACACCTAATCTCGGAATAACATAATTGCTTATATTTAAATTACATGTAGGAAAACCTATTTTTCTTCCTCTTTTTTGACCTTTAATTACTTTGCCTTCAATACTCCATAAACGATTTAATAATTTGTTTGCTTGAATAATATCACCTGATTTTATTTTTTTTCTAATAAATGTAGATGAAATCGTTTTCTTTTTTGATTTATAAGGTTTTGTAATAATATTTTTATATTCATAAATTTTTTCAAAGTTTTTCAAAGTTCGAACAGACCCCTTTCTTTTATAACCAAATTTAAAATTTTTACTTACATATAAATATCTGCATTTTGTTTTTTTATTTATTATCTTTTTAATAAAATTTTGAGGGGATATAGAAGAAAAATTTTTATTAAATTTTATTATTACCAAAAAATCTAGCTGCAGTTTTTTAAGTTGATTTTTTTTTTGTGATAAAGAATTTAATCGATGGTTTGTAATTTTCTTATTAAAAAACATTACAGGCATTGGTTCAAAAGTAATAATGCCAAATGGTAATTTGTATTTTTTCGCTTTTTTTTTGGCTTCGTAAATGACTTTTTGATGACCTAGATGTAAACCATCAAAATTACCAATAGCAATAACACCGCTTTGATGTTTTTTTTGCAAATTTACAGTATTATAAATTTTCATTTTACCATTTCAGTTCCTTTTGAAAAAAGTCAATTTTAACTTTATATTTTTTTAAGAGAATTTGAAGATCTAGGTGTTCTGAAAATTCTCCTCTATGCACTCCATCTGTAATAAACAAACTATCCAATTGTAAATTATTAGCTCCTTTAATATCTGTTCTTAAATTATCTCCTATAGCTAAAACTTTATGATTTTTTTTATAACACATTTCATATACTTCTTTGTGAGGTTTCCCATAGTAAACAACTTTTCCACCTAATTCTTCAAATATTTTTGCTACAGAACCCGCACATAATTCTTCTATATTGCCTCTATGAACAATTAAATCTGGATTTGTGCATATTAATTTTTTGGATAAGTGATTTTTTAGAATTTTTTTATAATAATTCAAATCATTTTCGTATTCCTCAAATAATCCTGTACATAAAATAAAATCACAATTTTCAATGCTAGTCTTGTTTGCTTTAACTTTTTCAAAAACAGAAATATCTTTTGATGGTCCTAGATGGAAGAAGGTCTTTCCAAATTTATTTTGATTGATTGCATGCATTGCTGCTTCACCTGAAGTAATTACGTTTTTAAGAAACTTCTTATCCATATTCATTTTTAAAAGAAAATTAATAACATTAGAACTAGGCCTAGGAGCATTGGATAAGAAAACTATATTTTTAGAGTGTTTGCTTAAATTCTCTACTACTTCAATAGCTTTTGGATTTAGTTTTATTCCATTATGTATTACTCCCCATAAATCTATGACAAAAGTTTCATAGTTAGTGTAAATATCAGATAGGTTTTTAAGCTCTTTCAATTTGACCGCTCTCTATTTAGTTTCCTTAAAATACAGTATTTATTGGTTTTTTTAATGATTTTTGCCCCTTGAAATCTTACAAAAAAAATACCATATCAACACTACATTAAAATTTATAGGAGAAAAAGTATATGAAATTTAGACCTTTACACGATCGTGTTCTTATTAAAGTATTAGACAGTGAGGAGAAAACTGCTGGTGGGATAATAATTCCTGATACTGCCAAAGAGAAACCTCAAGAAGGCGAAGTAGTTGCAGTAGGACCTGGAGCTAAAAATGATGCTGGAAAATTAACGCCTATGGACGTTAAAACTGGAGATATCGTTATTTTTGGGAAATGGTCAGGAACTGAGGTAAAAATTGACGGAAAAGAATATAGCATTATGAAAGAGTCAGACATAATGGGAATTTCGAAAAGCAAAAAATAACGTTTAGAGGAGAATAAAATGGCAAAAATAATTAAATTTGACACAGAAGCAAGATCTAAAATGCTTACTGGAGTAAATACTTTAGCAAATGCTGTTAAGGTTACATTAGGTCCAAAAGGTCGTAACGTAGTAATGGATAAATCATACGGTGCACCAAGAACAACTAAAGATGGTGTATCTGTAGCAAAAGAGATCGAACTTGATGATAAGTTTGAAAATATGGGCGCACAGATGGTTAAAGAAGTTGCTAGCAAAACCAATGATAATGCTGGTGATGGAACAACTACAGCAACAATTTTAACCCAAGCTATTGTTAATGAAGGTCTTAAGTATGTTACAGCTGGCATGAACCCAATGGATATCAAAAGAGGTATCGATAAAGCAGTTGAACATGTAATAGATAAATTAAAAACATCTTCAAAAAAAGTCAAAGCTAACGAAGAAGTTGCGCAAGTTGGGACAATTTCTGCAAATGGTGAAAAATCAATAGGAGATATGATTTCTAAGGCAATGCAAAAAGTTGGTAATGAAGGTGTTATTACAGTTGAGGAAGCAAAAGGAGTTGAAACTGAGCTTGATGTAGTTGAAGGTATGCAGTTTGATAGAGGATACCTTTCTCCTTACTTCGTAACTAATACTGAAAAAATGACAACTGAACTTGAAAACCCATTAGTTCTTTTAGTAGAAAAAAAATTAACTAACTTACAACCAATGGTACCTTTATTAGAATCTGTTGTTCAGGCTAACAGACCACTAATGATTATTTCTGAGGATGTTGAAGGTGAAGCTTTAGCGACTTTAGTAGTAAATAAATTAAGAGGAGGTCTAAAAGTTGTAGCTGTTAAGGCCCCTGGCTTTGGTGACAGAAGAAAAGCAATGTTAGAAGATATTGCTATTCTAACTGGTGGACAAGTAATCTCTGAGGATCTTGGTATCAAATTAGAAAATGTAAAAATTGGAGACTTAGGATCTTGTAAGAAAGTAAAAATTGATAAAGAGAATAGTACAATTGTAGCTGGTGAAGGAAAAAAATCTGATATTGAAGCTAGATGTAATCAAATTAGATCTGAGATCAATGAAACAACATCTGACTACGATAAAGAAAAACTTCAAGAAAGATTAGCTAAGCTTGCTGGTGGTGTCGCTGTAATTAAAGTTGGTGGAGCTACTGAAGTAGAAGTTAAAGAGAGAAAAGATAGAGTTGAAGATGCACTAAACGCAACTAGAGCTGCTGTTGAAGAAGGAGTAGTAATCGGCGGTGGTTGTGCACTACTTTACGCTGCACAAGATCTAGATGGTGTTAAAGTTAAAGGTGATGACCAAAAAGCTGGTGTTGAGATTGTAAAAAAAGCTCTTCAAGCACCAATCAGACAAATTACTGCTAACGCAGGTGTCGATGGTTCTGTAGTTGTAGGTAAACTTTTAGAAGGTAAAAAGGCTTCTCAGGGTTACGACGCTCAGAACGAAGACTATGTAGATATGTTTGCTAAAGGGATTATAGATCCAACTAAAGTGGTAAGATCAGCTTTACAAGATGCTGCTTCAATAGCTGGATTATTAATTACAACTGAAGCAATGATCGCAGATAAACCTGAAGATAAAGACGCTAGTCCTGCAATGCCTCCAATGGGTGGTGGAATGGGCGGTATGGGTGGAATGGGCGGTATGGGAATGTAATTTTTCCAACCCTAATCAAAATTTAAAAAGGGCAGTCTTTACTGCCCTTTTTTTTTAATTTCTATGCTTAGTTCGTTTTTTTTAAATATTTTTTTTTGCATATATCCCAGAAAATAAAAATAGAATATTCTTTTTAAATTCCAAGGCTTCAATTTTCTAGAGACATTTTTTTTGATTGGTAAACTAAATTTAGATAAAGAATTTATTTTAATTATTTTCAAAAAATCATAAAATATTTTATCATTATTTTTTTTATCAAATTTTAAAGCAAAAAAATCCTTTTTAAAAACTTTTCTCCAATTTTTTACAATTCTGAGGTTATTCAAATTGTAATTTTGATTCATAAAATAGTATCTATTCTTTTTGTTCTTATAATAATGAAATTTTTTTACTTTCTTACAAAACTCAAAGACGCTTTCAATTTCAATATTTTTTTTTTGAGTCAATTGTTGTACATATAAAGAATAAAGATAAGAATAATCAGATCTATAAAAAAAAATGATAATAGGTTTGTAGCCCAATTTTAAAATAGTTTTTTTCAGATATTCAATTTTTTCTAAGTTATAAGAAAAACATGAAAAAAATTCTGAACTTAAAATTAAATTAGATTTAGTTTTTTTGATAAAGAAATATTTTCTTATTTTCTTAAATTCTTTTTTGTCAAAATATTTAAATAATTTTTGATTATGAACTGTTTCTTTAAAGAAGTTTTTTTCTTCTATAAATTGAAAATTTAAATTTTCAAAAACTTTTTTATTTAAATAAAAAAAAGCTTGTAATGATGTACTTCCAGTTTTAAAATTTCCTATGTGTAAATAACATTTTTTCATCTTAATCTAAATTGTCTAAAATTTTAGATAGGATATTTTTTTTTCTTTTTAACGTAAGTAAACATGCGGCCGACTTTAAAATATTTCCATCCTTTAGGACTCTTAAATTATTATCCTCTAAGGTTTTTCCTGTTGAAGTAATATCAGTTATTACTTCTGAGGAACCTATAAATGGATAAGTTTCTGTTGCTCCAAGACTAGGTATCAATTTATATTGAGTAACTCCTTTTGAAATCAAAAAATCATTGGTTAAATTGGGATACTTAGTTGCTACTCTCAACCTAGTGTTTCTTCTTGATCTTATATCAAATGATATTTCTTCAAGATCAGCAATTGTCTGCACATCTATCCAGTCATTTGGCACAGCAACCACTAAGTTTGCATTTCCATAATCAAGTTTTTTTTGAATATTTATTTTATTTTGTAAATTTTTTTCTGACTCTTTCAAGAGATCAAGACCAGATATGCCAATATCAAGAGTTCCATCTCCTAATCTTTGAATAATTTCTTTAGCGTGTAGAAATATAATTTTGACGTTGGGTTTATTTTCGATAGTTCCAAAATAATTTCTTTCTTTTTCACTTTGAATAATTTTTAATTCTCTATCATTAAAGAATGATATTGATTTTTCTTTTAATCGACCTTTACTTGGCAAACCTATTGTAATCAAATCTTTCATATATTTTTTAGGTTAATTGCTGCTCCAACGGCAGGAATACTCTTTTTGGCTCCTAAACTTTTTAGCAAATCATCATAACGACCACCAGAAGCAATTTCTTTTGTGCCCGAAAACACTTCAAATACAATTCCAGTATAATACTCTACGTCTCTGCCAAAGTTTGTAACAAAATTTATATCATGATTAAGTTTTTTTAAATTTTGAATAGATTTAAAATTTTTAAATATATCTATTTTAAGGTTGTTTTTTTTTGCAAAATTTAACAGCACGTCATCTAGTTTTGAAAGTTTACAGTTAATTTTTAAAAAAGCTTTTATAATTTTGACAATTTTTTTCCCATCTGCGAATGATCTTGGATCTTTAATTTTTTTATCAAATCTGCTTAAAATTTCTGAGATTGACCTTCCAGCTATTAATTTGTTTTGATCAAATTTTTTCATCTCATAAAATCTTTTCTTATCTGCATCAAAAGTTACTGCATCAATGTCTGTATTTTTTTCTAACCTCTTTAAAAGTTCTTCAAAGTAACCTGGTCTCCAAAAGTGTCTTATTAATCTTAGCTTCCATCTCTCGGGCATCTCAAGAGCATTGATCAAGCTCTTAAATAAACTTATATCGCCTACTTTAATTTTAATTTTTTTTATTTTAATCTTTTTTGCTGAGTTTAAGATTGTACTGATTACTTTAAAATCATCTTTGATAAGATTTTTTGAACCTAGAATTTCGATACCCAATTGATCGTTAATAAAGTTTGCGCCTTTACTTCCTGATCTTCTATAAGCTTGACCAGAGTAATAAATCTTGGAGGATGACTTATTTTGTAAGAAACTTATACATGATGCAACTGTTAAGTCTGGTCTTAAGCACATAGTTTTTCCATCTTCTCTATCAAAAGTTAGCATAGAACTTCTAAATTTTTCACCTGACCTTTCAATGATATAATCTGAGTCTAAAAGAACATCAGGCTCTGATAAAACAAAACCATTATTCTTAAAGTTTTTAATTATTGCTTCAGATAATTTTTTTGATTTCATTAATTAATTCTTTCATTTCAATTGATTTTTCTTTACCTGAACTTAAGTTTCTTAAAGTCGGCTTCCCTGATTTAACTTCATTCTCACCGTATAAAATAACTGCTGGAGACTTTATTTTGTTCGCATACTCCATCTGTTTTTTTAGTTTACTTTCTCCAGGATAAATTTCAGTGCTAACGCCAGCTTCTCTTAATATATTTTGAACACCTATATAATCTTTCATTGAATTTTTATCAAAAACACAAATCACGACTGGTTTAGATTGTTTTACTTTAAATTCTTTTTTTTGCATCAATGCATAAACTAAACGATCTAAACCAATTGATATCCCTGTTGCAGGAGCATCATAATTGCCAAAATTATTTACAAGATTATCGTATCTCCCGCCACCTCCTATGGATCCAAATTGAATTACCTGCCCTTTATTGTTTGTTACATCAAATTTTAAATTCACTTCAAAAATTGCGCCTGTGTAATATTCTAGTCCTCGTATAACTGATGGATCAAATTCAAAATTATTAAAATTGTAACTCCTAAAAATTTTTAATATTTCAGCTAGGTCTTCGGTTTCGGGTAATTTTTTTTTTAGGGTTTCTTCTATTAATTTAATATCTTTAGGTTTTAAATTTGCACCTTTTGTAAAATCTCCAGATTTGTCTTTTCTTCCATCACCTAATAATTCTTTTACTCCACCCCAACCAAGTCTATCTATTTTATCTAAAGCTCTAAGTGCGGTTAGTCTTTGTTGATTATCTTTGATATTTATCTTTTTAAATAATTGTTCAGTGATTTTTCTTGATGAAATTTTGATAATATATTCTGATTTTGAAAGACCGCATTTTTCTAGAATTTCTGAAATCATGACACATAATTCTGCATCTGCCTGTAAACTTTTTGTTCCAACATAATCTGCATCAAATTGTAAAAACTCTCTAAACCTGCCAGGTCCTGGCTTTTCATTTCTCCAAACAGTACCCAATTGATATCTTTTAAATGGTTTAGGAATTTCTAAATAATTTTTTGCAACGTATCTTGCTAGTGGTGCTGTGAGATCGTATCTCAAAGATAACCATTTGTTTTCATCTTTAAATGAAAAAACACCTTCATCTGGTCTTTCTTTATCTGGTAAAAATTTTCCAATGCTATCTGAATACTCAAAACTAGGGGTTTCGAGATACTGAAAACCGTATTTAATCATAACTTCTTTAATATTTGAAATTATGAAATCTCGTACGAGTAATTCCTTTTCTTGTCTGTCTACAAAACCTAATGGAAGCTCTTTAGAAGGTTTGTTGTTTTTTTCTTTTGTCATTTTTTGGTACAGCAGGGTGGATTCGAACCACCGACCCCTAGTTCCACAAACTAGTGCTCTAACCAACTGAGCTACTGCTGCATCCCTTTTATTTTTATCTTAATTTTAATTAAATTTATATATTTTTGATTATAAGCTAAGCAATAGCCTAGCTTGCATTCTGTGAGAATGTGATCTTAAAGTAGAAATGTTATTTTTTATAAACATATTAACTATTTAGAAAATAATTGTGACTTTTTCAAGATGAATTAGCGGGACAAAAAACATAGATGAGACTATAATTAATGTCCCGATAATCAGTGATTTTGGAAATTTAGATTAAGATGTTTTCTGCAGTTTTACTGCTGAAGGACCTTTTTCTGTGCTCTCCACTTCAAACGTTAACTCATCACCCTCGTTTAAATACTTTAAACCAGCTTCTCTAACTGCAGAAGAATGGACGAACACGTCTTTTTCTTTGTCTTCTCTTTCAATGAAACCATAGCCTTTAGTTCCATTGAACCACTTTACTTTACCTTTTAGTGTACTCATATTATTTATTTTCCTTATTATTATTAACTTAAACTAATCAAAGATTAGTTATGAACTCCTTTAATAGATTTGCTTTAAGAAAGTCAATAGAAGAAATATATTATTTGACGCAATTGTTTTTTTGCAACAATATTAGGAAAATAATGCAATAAATCCCGTAATAAGCACTAGTCCTAAACCGATATAAACTAACTTATTTTTGATGATATGAACTCTAATTTTTTCAGCAGAAGGCTCTTTGTAACTCAAGCTACCTTCATCAAGAGCAGATGATTTAGAAAATCCTTGGTCTCTTCCAATTTTCAGAAATTTTGCTTTTCTATGATCGTAAATTTGATCTCTACTATACTTTTCAAAGTTGTTTAAGCTCTTAATAATTGAATGTTTTATATCTGTGGCAATACTCTCTGGATCTCTGTGGGCGCCGCCAAGAGGTTCAGGTATAACCTCATCTATTATTTTTAATTTTAATAAATCTTTAGCAGTAAGCTTCATTGCTTCAGCAGCTTGCAAAGATTTACTAGGGTCTCGCCAAAGTATTGAGGCACACCCCTCTGGTGAAATTACTGAGTAAATTGAATTTTCTAGCATGATAACTTTATTAGAAGATGCCAGAGCAATAGCTCCGCCGGAACCCCCTTCTCCAATAATGATTGATATGTTAGGTACTGTTAAGGACATGCAGCACTCAATTGAGTTAGCAATAGCAGATGCTTGCCCCCTTTGCTCAGCACCTATTCCAGGGTAAGCGCCTGGAGTGTCAACGAAACTTATAACTGGTATCTGAAATCTATCAGCTAGTTTCATTAATCTAATACATTTTCTATATCCCTCGGGACGCATCATCCCAAAATTTCTTTCTATTCTACTATTTAAGTCATCACCTTTTTCTTGACCAATAATTAGTACTGATTTGTTTTCAATTAAACCAAATCCTGCAATTACAGATTTATCATCCCCAAAAAACCTATCTCCAGACAATAATGTAAATTGAGAAAATATTTTTTTAATATAATAATTTGCCCTTGGTCGATCTTCATGTCTTGCTACTTGAGTTCTTTGCCAACTATTTAAATTAGAGTAAATTTCTTCAAGCTTTTGGTTAATTTGTTCTTGAGTATTCTTTATTTTATTCGTGTCTACCTCAGAAATTCCTTCTGAGCCAAAAGGGCTTTTTAAATTATCTACCTCAGATTCAAGTGCCTTAATTTCTTTTTCAAAATCTAAATAATTTTTCATATTTAATGATACAATAATTCTACTATTAATATATTATAATTTAATGTAAAGGTCGGTGCCTTATGGATAAAATTGAAAAAAACGGGCTTAAAATAAGTTCTTCATTGTATAATTTCATTAATGAGGAAGCTATTCCAGGAACTAACATTAAATCTGATGA
Source organism: uncultured Pelagibacteraceae bacterium (assembly GCA_902569465.1). Classification (GTDB taxonomy): domain Bacteria; phylum Pseudomonadota; class Alphaproteobacteria; order Pelagibacterales; family Pelagibacteraceae; genus Pelagilacustribacter. Next base: position 17,892 of record CACFUE010000009.1, read on the forward strand.
ATTTTGGAATGAATTTTCAAATACGGTTAATGAATTAGCTCCTGTAAATAAAGAATTATTAAAAAAAAGAGAAAATATACAAGAAAAAATAGATAACTGGCATAAATTAAATATTGGCAAAGAATTTAAAAAAGAAGAGTACAAAAATTTTTTAAAATCAATCTCATATTTAATTGAAGAAAAAGATAATTTTAAAATAGAGACTGATAACATTGATCAAGAGATATCCTCTATTGCAGGTCCGCAACTTGTAGTTCCAGTTGATAATGCAAGATATGCCCTTAATGCTGCTAATGCCCGATGGGGTAGTCTATATGATGCTTTATATGGTACTGATGTTATTCCAGGAGAAAAATATAAAGAGTACAATCTTGATCGAGCAAATAAGGTAGTTAATTATGTTAGAAATTTTCTTGATGAAAGTTTTCCATTAAACGGGATCAGTTGGACGCAGATTTCAAAAATAATAATTGAAAACGAAAAATTAGTTTTTTTAAAAAGTTCTCAAAAGTACCATCTTGAAGATGAAAATAAATTTATAGGTTATAACGGAGAAAAAGATAATCCGAATTCTATTTTAATAAAAAACAATAATCTCCATGTTGATATACAAATTGATTCTAAAACCGTTGTAGGAAAAAATGATAAAGCCTCAATTTCTGATGTAATTGTTGAGTCAGCGCTATCTACAATCATCGATAATGAGGACTCTGTTGCAGCAGTTGATGCTGAAGATAAAATTAATTGTTACCGTAATTGGCTAGGTTTAATGAAAGGTGATTTACAAGCTAGCTTCGAAAAAAATGGAAAAAATATTTTGAGGAAGCTAAATTCAGATAGATCTTATGTTTCTAAAAGTGGAAAGAAGATATTACTTCATGGTAGAGCTTTACTCTTAAATAGAAATGTGGGTCACTTGATGACAAACTCTGCAATAACTTTAAAAGATGGATCTGAAATTCCTGAAGGAATTTTAGACGCTTTTATCTCTACACTATGTGCCTTACATGATTTTAAAATAAAAAAGAATTCTAGGACCAATTCAGTTTATATAGTGAAACCTAAAATGCATGGACCTGAAGAAGTAGCTTTTACAAATATTTTATTTGAAAAAGTTGAAAAGGCACTTCGTATCAAAAAGTATTCTATTAAAGTAGGGATTATGGATGAAGAAAGACGAACAACTGTTAACCTCAAGGAATGTATCAGAGAAGTAAAAAATAGAATTGTTTTTATAAATACAGGTTTTTTGGATCGAACTGGAGATGAAATGCATACATCCTTTGAAGCCGGGCCAATGATTTTTAAAGGAGAAATGAAAAAATCAAAATGGTTAAATGCTTACGAAAATTGGAACGTAGACATTGGATTAAAATGTGGTTTTGCGGGTAAAGCTCAAATTGGAAAAGGTATGTGGGCGATGCCAGATCAAATGGCTAAAATGATGGATCAAAAGATAGGCCATCCCAAGTCTGGAGCAAATTGTGCTTGGGTTCCTTCACCTACAGCAGCTACTTTGCACTCACTTCACTATCACAAAATTAAAGTTTTTGATGTACAAAATAAAATAAAATCAAGAGAACTTGCGAAAGTAGATGATATTCTTGAAATACCGAAGGCAGATCGACCAAACTGGTCTATTGAGAATATAAATCGAGAATTAGAAAATAATGCACAAGGGATACTCGGTTATGTTGTGAGGTGGATAGACCAAGGAGTAGGTTGTTCTAAAGTTCCAGATGTTAATAACGTAGGTCTCATGGAAGATAGAGCGACACTCAGAATATCATCTCAGCATATTGCTAATTGGTTGCATCATGGAGTTTGTGAAAAAGAACAAGTAATGAAAGTTATGAAAAAAATGGCAAAAATAGTTGATGATCAAAATAGTAAAGATCCTAATTATAAAAAAATGTCTGATAATTTTGATGGTTCAATTGCCTTTTCAGCTGCTTGTGATTTAGTTTTTAAAGGTAGAGTACAACCGTCTGGTTATACTGAGCCTCTTTTACATGAAAAAAGACTTGAAAAAAAGAATTCTAATTAATTATCCGTAACTGGTACCCTATTTTTAAAAGCAGAAAATAATGTTCCATCATCTAATTGCTCTATTTCTCCGCCCACAGGTAGCCCTTGAGCAAGTTTAGTAATTTTAATTTTATCGCTTTTAATTGCATCCTCAATGTAGTGAGCTGTCGTTTGACCTTCAACAGTCGCACTTGTAGCGATAATTACCTCTTTCAAGTTATTTTTTTTTATTCTTTTAACTAGTGATCCAATTAATAAATTTTTTTGTTCATAACTCTCATTTGAATTTAGTGTTCCTCCTAGAATATGATAATGACCTTTATAAATATTAGCTGAGTCAATTGTCCACATGTCAGCTAAATTTTCTACTATACAAATTTTGTCGTATGAATTGTCAGATGAGCAAATACAAACTTTATCAATAATTTTCAAATTTCCACAATCAACACACCTCACAACTTTTTTATAAACCTCTGCTAAAGATTTTGCTAAAGGTTTAACCATATTATCTTTGTTATTTATGAGTTTTAAAATTATTCTTTTTGCTGATTTAGGTCCTAAACCAGGTAATTTTGAAAATTGTTTTATAAGCTCATTTATTTCAGTAATTTCATTATCCATTAAAAAGGTAATTTAAAATCTGTAGGTAAATTTAAACCTCCAGTAAATTTTGATAGCTCCTCAGCAGATTTTTTTTTAAGATTTTCTCTAGCATTATTAAAAGCAGCAATAATTAGGTCGTTAATTATCTCCTGACTCTCTTTTCTTGCAGTCTCAGATATTTTAATTTCTTTAAGCTCATAATCGCCAGATAATTTTACTCTTACAAGATCACCTCCTGATACACCTTCAACTTCCATCTTCTTAATTCGATCTTGAGCTTCTTTCATCTTTTCTTGCATAATTCTTGCTTTTGATAGCATTTCAGAAAAGTCAGTCATTATTTCCACTTTCTAAATCTGTTAGTTCTGCGTCGGGAAACGCTTTTTCAATTTCCTGAAAAATATTACTTTTTTTAAATTCTCTAATTAGGTTACTTTTATCCTCTATGTTTTTCTCATAAATACTTTTTGCATCTAAATTTTTACTTAAGGTTATAATCCATCGTTCTCCAGTCCAC
>CACFUE010000010.1 GCA_902569465.1 uncultured Pelagibacteraceae bacterium
GTGAAAAAGTTATTGTTTTCAAAACTTTCTAGTTTGATTGGTTCTAATTTATTTCCAATTAAATTTTCTGTATCGTAATTGGAAGTTCTGTTTAGTGATAAATAAAAAACCACTAGTATGAAAATAAAAAATATCGATATTATAAACTTAATTGTTTTTTGCATTTCTTAATAAACTTAGAAAACCTCCAAATGATATCATCAACACTGAAATCCAAATCCAAATCATAAGTGGTTTTTCTTGAAATTTTATATTGTAATATTCTGAGCGATCAATATTACTCATAGTTAAATAATGATCTTTGAAAAAATTCGTTTGTATAGAGGCTTCATAAGTCAAGGTTTGAGGATTATCATAAATTCTAATCTCTGGTTTTAAAGTTCTTTCCTCGTTAGTAGTAATATTTCTTACCTGAAGTTTGCCTATAATAGCTTTATAATTATCATGATCATCCAATTCTAATTCTTTAAGAACAAAACTATAATTATCAATTTCTTTAATTTCACCTAATTTTAAATTAAAATCTTTTTCAATTGAAAAATTGTGATTTAAACCAATAAAAAAAATTAAAAATCCAAAAGAAAGATGTGATATTATTCTTGGTAAGTTTATTTCAGACTGTTTTGTTATATCTAAAATAGAGGAAATTATTAAAAATAATGAAGAAATAATTATCAAATTTGAAATAAAACTGTAGCTTTTAAAAAAGTAAAATATTACAAAATTAATTACAACAGCCCCAAGCAATATAAAAAAGATTTGTTTAAAATTTGAAAATTTATTTTTTATCCATTTTGCTTGGGGACCTATGGACATCAAAACTAAGAAAATTACTACAAAAGGTATTAATACAGCGTTATAAAATGGTGGCCCAACTGAAATCTTACTTTTAAAAAGAACATCAGTTAATATGGGATATAAAGTCCCTATTAAAACGGTTAGTAAATAAAACATCATAAACCAGTTATTTATCAAAACGAAAGTTTCTTTACTGTTGGCAGACATGTAATAATTTTTCTCAAGTTTGTATTTTGTAAATAGAAAATAAATTGATGCAAGAATCATAATGCTTAAAAAAATTAGTATATAAATTCCTCTTGTGGGATCATTGGCGAAAGTATGAACAGAGTTGAGTATTCCAGATCTAACTAAAAAAGTTCCTGTTACACTTAGAGTAAACGTTAACAAACAAAGTACAATTGTCCAAAAATATAAAGTTTTTCTTTTTTCTAAAACTAAAAGCGAATGCAAAAGAGCTGTCATTGCAAACCATGGCAATAATGAAGCATTTTCAACAGGATCCCAAAACCAAAATCCGCCCCAACCTAACTCATAATATGCCCAGATAGATCCAACTAAGATTCCAAGAGTTTGAAAAACCCAAGATACTAATACCCAACTTTTTATTGATTTAGCAAAAGGTCCATTACCATAATTTGTAATCAAAGATGCCATAGCTGCAGAAAAATAAATTGAAGATCCAACAAAACCTACGTAAAGTAATGGAGGGTGAATAGCTAAAGCAGGATCTTGTAAAATAGGGTTTAACCCTAATCCTTCTTTAGGAGCTGGATTAATAATACTAAAAGGATTTGAATTGAATAAAATAAAAAATAAAAAACCTATAATTAATAAATTCTGAATAATTAAAGTATAAAGCCTATAATTTTTAGGATGTTTATTGTTTAAAACTAAAAATAAAAATGAGAAAATTGTTAAAATAATTGCCCACAGTAAAAGACTTCCTTCATGATTACCCCAAGTTCCAGAAATTTTGTAAAAGATCGGCTTTAATGTATGGGAGTTTTGATAGACATTTATTAAAGAAAAATCTGATATTAAAAAAGCAGCTACTAATGAAAAAAAACATATTAAAATTGATGTACTTTGAAGTAAGCTTAATTGATAAATAATCTTAGGAATTGAATTATTCGGTACATTTAAACATTTATGTGAATTATAAATAATAAGAGTGCTTAATAACACATTTAATAAAAGTAAAAGGTTTCCAATATTACTTAGCATTTTGTTTCATAATATTTTTAAGTTCAGGAGGCATATAATTCTCATCATGCTTAGCTAGGATTCTATCGGCTATAAAATATTTTTTATCTTTTAATTTTCCCTCTGCCACAACGCCTTTACCTTCAGCGAATAAATTTGGTACAGTTCCTTTAAAGCTAACTATAATTTCATTCTTAAAATCAGTGATAATAAATTTGATTTCTTGATCACTGATTTTTAAAGTATTTTTTTTCACCATTCCCCCAACTCGAATTTTTTTGTTAGTACTAATATCTGATTTGAGTCTAATATCTGATGGTGAGTTAAAATATAATATATTTTTGTTAAGAGCGTTGAGAATTAAAAAAACGCTGATTACAGAAACAGAAAGAAGTATCGTTAAAAGAGATGCTCTTTTTTTTACTTTTTTCGGAAGCATTAAATGCTTTATAAGGTTTTATTGTAAGACGAAAAAACTTTAGAAGCAACTTTTGATTTTTCTAAAACTATTTTTTTCTGCTTAATGGAAAGCTCTTCAATTTCTTTTGCAAATTCCTTTTCATATTTTTTAAGTGTTTTACGTGTTTTAAAATAAAACGCAGCACAAACTATAAAAGTTATAGCAAAAGATGACCATACGAAGATTCCATAACCATTCATTGAGATTAAATTACTAATCATAATCTTTTTAAACTTTTTCTCTTAATTCTAATGATTTCTGTCTTATATTTCATCAGAAAAATTAGCGCACAATACAAAATAAATACAAAAAACATAAGTAATAAAGGCATTAACATTGAAGTATGTATTGTGCTTTCACCTGTAATCTTAATACTAGCTGGCTGGTGCAGGGTGTTCCACCATTCAACTGAATATTTTATGATTGGAATATTTATTAAGCCAATAGCTGCTACAATACTTGAAATTTTATTAGCCTTATCTTCTTCAGAAATTAATTTCTGTATAGTAATTATAATAAAATAAAATAAAGCTAAGATTACCATCGAAGTTATCCTTGCGTCCCATGCCCAAAAAGTTCCCCATGTAGGTTGGCCCCAAATAGATCCGGTTACTATTGCAATACAAGTAAATATTAAACCTATAGGCGCAATACTTTTTATTATTAAAGTTAAATTCTTAATTTTAAAAATGAAATTTAAAATAGACAACAAAGCTAAACAAGTAAATGAGGCTAGACCTATCCAGGCTGCTGGAACATGAACGTACATTATTCTTACACTATCGCCTTGTAAATAATCTGGAGGTGACAAGATTAATGCAAAAGAGAGTGCAGCTAAAAGTAAAGCAAAAAAAATTGAGTGAATAAAATTAATTAATTTTTCAATCCAAACAAAAACATTACTGTTACTAAAAAAATTAAACATCTGACTTAACTACTATAATAATATTTTTTTGTGAAGTTCTATTATAAGCCCAATTGAGAATTGGAGGGAGTTATATTAAAAAGTTTATTCTCAATTAGGCTAAAACACTAAAATACTAAGATTTCTGTGTGTCACAGATTTGAGTAAATGTTGTTTTATTTTAGGCGGATAAACGTTAATTAGAAATTTTGAAGTAACTTGACCCTTTTTTGCCTGAAAAGATTTCTTCTATAAGCGGGTGTTTGACTGGTTTTTTTGAGTTATCCAAAAGTAAATTTTGTTCTGAGACATAGGCTTCATAGGTAACCTCATTGCTTTCAGCTAGAAGATGATAAAAGGGTTGATCTTTTCTTGGTCTAACTTCCTTAGGAATGGATTGATACCACTCCTCAGAGTTATTAAACTCAAAATCTACATCATAAATCACCCCTCTAAAATCGAAATGACGATGTTTAACAATTTCTCCAATTGAAAACTTTGCACTATTGCTTACTGTCATTCCTAATAGTTAATAATTTTTTTATTAAAATCAATATCTAATTTGTTTAAATTTAATAATATGTTAGTCTCTTATTTGTGAATAAGTCTTTTCTTAAATTTTTAACTGACTTTGGGCCTTTATTAATTTTCTTCACAATTTACTACAAAAGTGGAAAAAACCTTACTGCTGCTATCCCTCCTTTAATAATCGCGACTATCATAGCTGTCGTGGTTGTTTATTTTGTAGAAAAAAAGATTCCATTTGTTCCATTAATTGGAGGTGTGATTATCACTCTTTTTGGTGGCCTAACTTTATATTTTGATAATCCAGTATTTATCTATATGAAACCAACCATTGTTAATATAATTTTTGCAGGAATTTTAATTATTAGTAAAATTTTTTTTCAAAAAAATTTTCTAAAATTATTTTTACAAACCGCATTTCAATTAAATGAAATTGGTTGGGATAAATTGAATTTTAGATGGGCTTATTTTTTTATTTTTTTAGCAATATTAAATGAAATTGTTTGGAGATCGCAGCCAGAAGCCACTTGGGTAAATTTTAAAGTATGGGGAATTTTACCTATAACTTTTATATTTACAGCCTCTCAAATACCACTAATAAATAGGTATAAAGTTTAATGAGAAAATTTAAAGTAAATTTAGATAATAAAAAATGAAAAAAGTTAGATTAGTTATAAATAATGATATTAAAAAAGGAGGTAAAGAAATATTCTTTATTAAAAAGGAACTTCAATGTATTTTAAATCTTTACGCAAAAATGGTCTCAAATGGATCTTGGAAAGACTATTCTCTCTCAACAGGTTCAAAAGAGGTTTCTTTTGATATTTATCAAAGAGCATCCGAAAAACCAGTTATTAGAATTACCAAGAACTTAAAGCCCGTCTATTTCAATGAAAAATATTTTATTAAAGATAAAGATGGAAATGTTATTAAGAAATCAGAAAACTTAAGCAACCTGATAAAAAAAACTAGTTGGAATAAACTGAGACTTGTTAAGTGACTATCTTCTTTGACCAAACAGTCTTAGAAGCATGATGAAAAGATTTATGAAGTCTAGGTAAAGTGTTAGAGCACCCATTACAGCTTTCTTGCCCATTAACTCACCGCTATCGCTTACTAAGTACATGTTTTTAATTTTTTGTGTATCATAAGCTGTTAGACCTACAAACACCAAAACACCTACAATTGAAATAACAAAGTACATCATTGAGGATTTCATAAAAATATTTACTAATGATGCAATTATTATTCCGAATAAACCCATCATTAAAAATGAGCCCAGTTTAGTTAAATCTTTTTTGGTTGTATAACCATAAATACTCATTGCTCCAAAAGTACCTGCAGTTATAAAGAAAACTCTTGTTATACTTGCGCCTGTATAAATTAAAAAAATTGATGAAAGTGATGCGCCCATTAAAGCTGCAAAAACCCAAAAAGTTGCTTGTGCCTTTGACGCTGACATTTTAGCTATTCCGAAACTCATATAAAAAACTACAGCTAGTGGAGCAAGCATAATCACCCATTTTAATCCTGATGCATAAATTGTGTTACCAAAATTTGTTAAACCTACTATTTGTCCCTCTGCTGAAGTTACAACAGACATTTTAAAAAACAGTAATGCAATAAATCCAGTTAACAAAACACCTGATGCCATATAATTATAGACTTTAAGCATATATGATCTTAATCCCTGATCTATAATAGCTTCGGATGCTGAAGAGCGAACGGTTGATCTTTGTTTATTAATTTCCATATCTAAGTATATAAGTTTTTTTAAGTACTTTTCAATAGGCAAAAATTGACCTAAAAAACTGCTATAATTAATACATTTTATGAAATTTAAAAAATTAGGAACAACAGATTTAGATGTAAGTTTAATTTGCCTCGGCACAATGACATGGGGAACTCAGAATAATGAAAAGGATGCTTTTGAACAAATGGACTACGCGGTGTCTCAAGGAATAAATTTTTTTGATACTGCTGAAATTTATTCTGTGCCTCCAACACCTGACTCTTACGGCAAAACAGAAGTAATGATTGGTAATTGGTTCGAAAAAAGAAAAAATAGAGATAAAATTATTTTAGCTTCTAAAGTGGCTGGGCCAGGATGTGATTGGATAAGAGGTGGAGGTAATAATTTTGATGAAAAGAAAATCGGTGAAGCTATTGATGGTAGCTTAAAAAGATTAAAAACTGATTATATTGACTTATATCAATTACATTGGCCTGAACGTTCTACAAATTTTTTCGGAAGAAGAGACTATCTGTTCAATAATAAAGAAGGAAATTGGAATAGTTTTGAAAGTATACTCGAAGCTTTAGAAAAATATATAAAGAGTGGAAAGATTAGGCATATCGGTATGTCTAATGAAACACCATATGGTTTATCTAGATATCTTGAAATCTCAAAAAATAAAGGCGCTCCAAGAATGATGTCTGTGCAAAATCCATATAATTTAGTCAACAGAACTTATGAAATAGGTATGTCAGAAATTTCTATTAGGGAGAAATGTGGCTTACTCGTTTATTATCCTCTTGCAGCTGGAGGACTATCTGGCAAATATAGGAATGGTAATATGCCAAAAGATTCAAGAATGGCGCTCTTCAAAGGTTGGGAGAGACATTTAAATCCTTTAGCTATGAAGGCATATGATGAATATTTTAAACTTGCTAAAGATTTTAACCTTACAATGGTTCAACTAGCTCAATCCTTTGTTAATTCTAGACCATTCGTAACAAGTAATATTATTGGAGCAACAACTATGGATCAGCTAAAAGAGAATGTTGAGAGTATAAATATAGAATTTACGAATGAGATGATGGATAAAGTAAACGAAATCCATAACAACAACCCTAATCCATCGCCTTAATCGAACGTTGAAATCCGATTAATTTAGTATAAAACAAATCATGATGGCAAAAAAAATTTTTATTACAATTATTTTTATAATCTTTTCTTTTAACACATTTGCTAATACGCCAAGATCAACTGGCAAATATAAAAATTGGGAAAGTTTTATTGCAGAAACAGACAAAGGTAAAATTTGTTTTGCACAAACTGTTCCTACAAAGAGAGCTCCAACAGCAATTCAGAGGGAGCAATCTAAGTTGTTCGTAACGTTTAGACCTGGTGAGAACATTAAAGACGAAGTTAGCGTTACAAGTGGCCACGATTATAAAAACTCTACTGTTACTGCTAGCTCAGGGAAAAAAAGGTATTCCTTTTTCTCGCAAAAAAATTTTGCTTGGCTACTAGATGATCAAGAAGAAAGAAATTTTATTAAATTAATGAAAAGAGCAACAAATCTTATTGTTAAAGCCAGGACAACAAAAGGTGCGGAAACTACTGATCATTATTCAATGATGGGATTTACAAAAGCATATAACACCGCAAAAAAAACCTGCGGCTAAATGAAGAAAATTGTATTAGCTTACTCAGGCGGATTAGATACTTCAATTATTTTAAGATGGTTACAAGAAAATTATAGAGCAGAAGTAATTGCTTATACTGCAGATATTGGCCAAGAAATTGATAGAAAAAAAATTATAACAAACGCAAAGCGTCTTGGAGTAAAAAAAATAATAATCGAAAATTTAAAAAATATTTTTATAAAAGAGTATGTTTTTCCAATGATTAGAGCTCATGCTGTTTACGAAGGTATTTATTTGCTTGGTACTTCTATTGCTAGACCTTTAATAGCTAAAAGACAAATTGCCATTGCGAAAAAATTTAAAGCTTACGCAGTATCTCATGGAGCTACAGGTAAAGGCAATGATCAAGTTAGATTTGAACTTGGTTATGCTTTTTTTGGTGGAAAAAAAATTAAAACTATCGCGCCTTGGAGAGAGTGGAAATTACAATCTAGAGCAGACTTAATTAAATATGCCAAAAAAAATAATATTCCAATCCCAAAAGATAAAAAAGGTGCACCACCTTTCTCTGTTGATGATAATATTTTTCATACTTCTACTGAGGGTAAGGTTTTAGAAAATCCAAAAAATTCTGCACCAGAATTTATTTTTCAAAGAACTATTTCTCCAGAGAAAGCTCCAAATAAAAAAACAAAAGTTAAAATTACCTTTAAGAATAGTGATCCGATTGCTGTGAATGGAAAAAGATTAAGGCCTGATAAACTTTTGAATAAATTGAATATTCTTGCCGGGAAAAATGGCGTTGGAAGAGTAGATCTTGTTGAAAATAGATTTATTGGTATTAAATCAAGAGGTGTATATGAAACACCTGGCGGGACTTTGTTATATACTGCACATAGAGCGATGGAGTCGGTGACTTTAGATAAAAAAACAACCCATGATAAAGAGAAAATTATGCCAGAGTATGCAGAATTAGTTTACAATGGATATTGGTTTTCAAAAAAAAGAATTAGACTTCAAAAGATAATTGATAAAAAAAGAAATCAAGTTTCTGGGGAAATAGTTTTGAGCTTATATAAAGGGAATATTACAATTCTCTCAAGGAATACGAAAAACAAAGCCTATTCAATGAAAAAAGTTTCTTTTGAAGAAAATAAAACTTTTAATAAGAAAAAAGTTGAAAATTTTATCAAATTTCATTCTAAACAGTTAAATAAAGGTTAAATTTTTGATACAAAGTTATTAAATGAACAATTCGATTCGAAATATTCAGCTAGTTGCTGTTGTAGTTGTCCTAATCTCAACGATCATTGCTTTCTTTTTAGAGATGAAAGAAATGTATGAAAATAGAGATATTACTTTAGCAGACCTGCTTTTAATGTTCATCTACATAGAAGTAATCGGATTAGTCAGATCTTATTGGGAAACAAGAGCAGTAAGAATTACCTATCCTTTAGTAATTGCAATAACAGCTTTAGCGCGATTTATTATATTGCAAGATAAAGAGAGCGACCCAACAAATTTAATTTATATATCAGTCGCAATATTAATTGTGGCCTTAGCTACTGTAATAATTAGATTTAGAAATAGTAAATACTTAAAAATTGATAAATCAAAGTCTAACGAGCTTTAAAACAATCCAAGGTATTTTTTAGCAAGCAAGCAATAGTCATTGGTCCTACCCCGCCAGGAACCGGAGTTATAGCTTTGGATTTTTCTTTTACAGCATCAAAATCAACATCCCCTACTATTTTATCTCCCACTTTATTTATTCCTACATCAATAACTATTGAGTTTTTTTTTACCCAATCTTCTTTTACTAATTTAGCTACTCCAACCGCAGCAACTAGGATATCAGCCTTTAAACACTCTTGTTTTAAATCTTTCGTTTTTGAGTGAACAATTGTAACCGTACAATTTTCTTTTAAAAGTAATTGAGCCATAGGTTTACCATTTAAATTAGATCTACCAATTATAACCGCATGTTTTCCTGATAAATTTTTTTCAACTTTTTTTATCAAATACAAGCATCCTAAAGGTGTACAAGGAACTAAAGCATTGTAACCAGATGAAAGGTTACCAACATTTATGGGATTAAACCCATCTACATCTTTCCTAGGACTTACAGCGTTTATAATTTTTTCTTTATTAATTTGAGGAGGCAAAGGTAGTTGAACTAGTATACCAGAAACATCAATATCATTATTTAGATCTTCAATCTTTTTTAAAACTTCTTCTTCTTTAACTTCTTTTGAGTATCTGACAACATTTGAATTAATTCCGACCTCCTTGGCGCTTTTTTCTTTATTCTTAACGTAAATCTGGCTTGGCGCATAATCACCAATTAATATGACGGTTAATCCAGGAACTTTATTATCTTTAGATTTTAATAACTCTATTTCTTTTTTAATCTCTTGTCTTAAAATTTCAGCTTCTTTTTTTCCATCAATAATCATCATTAAAATAAACTTGGGGCAAACATTTCAAAAATAAAATTTCTTAAAAACATTAATGCTAAAATTAATATTACAGGAGAAATATCTATCGAACCTAAGTTCGGCAGAAATCTTCTTATATAGTTTAAAGGTGGAGCAGTTAATCTGTAAGAAAAATCAAGAACTGCATAAACAAACCTATTTCCAGTGTTTAAGATGTTAAATGCAACTAACCAACTTATGACTGCGTTGATGATTAATATCCAAATATAGAGAGTAATTACATTATCAAACAGTATTAAAACTGACTTCATGAATTTTTCTCCACATAAACCGATGTGCTTGGGAACGCGAATGAAGCTTTATTTTTTTCTACAATGTTTTTAATCTCTAAAGCCAAAGTATCTTTTACATTAAGCCACTCTTGAAATTGTCTTGTTTTTGTAAAACAAATTAGTCTAATATCTATGGAGCTCGCAGCAAATTGATCAATTTTAACAGATAACAAAGTGTCTTTAGATTTAACAAAATCATCATTTTTTTTAATATAGTCTTCAATTTCTTTTTTAATATTTTTTAATTGTTCACTAGTAGTTCGATATTCTAAACCAATCATCCAATTAATTCTTCTGTTTGTTGTTTGGGTATTATTAATCACTGCATTTTCAGCAAATTGAAAATTGGGAATCGTTGCTAGAGATTTATCAAATCTTCTCACTACAGTTGATCTAAAGCCGATACTCTCTACAGTTCCTTCAATTACTCCCTCTACATATATCCAATCACCAACTTGAAATCTTCTCTCGACTAAAACTAATATGCCCGAGATTAAGTTTTTGAATAAATCTTGAGCTCCAAGTGCAACCGCTACACCAAATAAACCTAAACCAGCAATGATGGGGCCAATTTTTATTCCCCAAAGTTCGAGAACAGCTGCGGCTCCCAAAATGAATATTAAAACTTTTATGGCTTTTATAATCCAATTTATTAAATCTTTTGAAAGTAGACCTCCAACTGATTTGATAACCACTGATAAAGGTCCGATGACTTGATGGAATGTCCAAAATATTAAAATAGTTATTAAAGAACGATTTATGGTCTCTAAAAATTCAGCTGCTTGTGTTTCAACAGTTAAATAACTTGTGGAAACGAAAAATCCTAAAACAACTGGAAAGAACTTTGCTGGCCCTTCCATTGAGAAAACAAGAGAGTTATCAAAATTATTTGTAGATTTTGACACATAATTTTCTAATCTTTTAACTACAAACTTAGAAAAAACACCCCTTAAAAATAAAAAAAATAAAAAAATTAGCAATGCAATTATTATCTCGGAAATATTAATTCCAGATATGCCTTTGTTCCATACATCAAAAAATAAATTTTTAAAATTTTGTAGCACTTCCATTTGTTTAAACTTTCAATTTTTCTAATTCTTCTCCTGGTTGGAAAACTTCCAATTTTTTCCATCCCAAGTTTTTAAATACGCTTAAAACTTTTTCACTTATACATAATACTCTAGACTCTGTCATCAACCTATTAAGAGAGTATTTTTTTACTATTTCAATAAAGCTTTCGGCGCTTCTTTTAGAATAAATAAAAATTATGTCAGGAGGATGATTATTAATTATTTTGTTATTTTCCTCATTAAGATCAGTAATTTTTTCAGAAGTGTAGTTGATAATCTTATCAATCTGAAAACCTTCATTTTTAAGTTCGGTGTCTAGATTTGAAGAAATGTAATCCCCGCAAAAATAAGCAATAGATTTTTTTTTATCAATTTGATCTGAGTTTAAAATAATATTTTTTAAAGCGTTAACAGTTCCTCCTGCAGAAATTGTATTATTGTATCCTTTTTGTCTTGCAATTTTTTCTGTAATGGAGCCCACACAAAAACATATTTTACTATTATCTTGGTTTTTCAAGTTTAAATTTCTAATGGCATTTGTGCTTGTAAAAATAAAAGCATCATATTTTTTTGCGTCAACTGGACTAGCATTGGCTGCTGATATCTTTAAAGTTGGGATATGAATAATCTTATGTCCTAGAGAAAAAAACTTTCCCATTAAATCTTCTGAGTCTATTAAAGGTCTTGTAATTAGAATATTCATTTTTTTTTAAATTCCGATCCTGCGAGCTCTAATAATTTTTTCCCTACTGATTTCCCGATATTTACTGCTTCACTAGTTTTACCCTTCATCTCATACTCAAAACTTTTCAATCCTGAATCTGAAAATAATTGAGCTGTCAATTTAAGATTATTATTTTCTATTATTGCTAAACCACCAACAGCTGTCTCGCAATCACCTTCGATTGCTTTTAACATTGCACGTTCAGATTTTGCACATACTTCAGTTTCTGTATCGTTAATATTTCTCAAAAGATTTCTAACTACGTTGTCATTTTTATTACATTGGACAGCTATAATTCCTTGCCCTGCCGCTGGAAGAACGTCTTCCGTTTTAAAAGAAAGACCTATCTTATCATTTAAATGTAAGGTTTTAACTCCTGCTGAAGCTAAGATTATTCCATCTAATTTACCTTCTTCGAGTTTTTTAATTCTAGTATCAATATTTCCTCTCAAACTTATCACAGAGATATTTTTATTAATTTTTTTAAGCTGTAATTCTCTTCTTTTAGAACTTGAGCCAATAACTATTTTACCTTTTAGATCTTCTAAACTTTTAATCTTATCGCTTATAATTACATCTCTATAATCATTTCGCTTTATATATGCGCCAATGATAAGTTTGCTATCTTCCACGGACTCCATATCTTTTAAGGAGTGAACGGCAATATCAATTTCTTTCATCAAGAGTTTCTCTTCAATTTCTTTACAAAATAGATTTTTGCCACCTATTTCAGATAATTTTACATTTTGATTAATATCACCAGAAGTTTTGATAGCTTTAAAATGTATATTTTCTTCTTTTAAGTCAGTATTTTTTTGAATTAAAAGCTCTTTCACTTTTTCAACGTAAGCTATTGAAAGCTTGCTTCCTCTGGCGCCGATTGTAATTTTAGTCATAAATTGATTATATATTTGAAAGATCTAAATTATACTATTTAAATAATTGAACATATAATGGCAAAAAAAATAACTTTTCTTGGAATAGAAACCAGTTGCGATGAAACAGCTGCTGCTGTCATAAGAGAAAATAACAAAGGAACTGCGGACATCCTATCCAATATAGTTTCAAGTCAGATAGAAGAACATAAGAAATTTGGAGGTGTTGTGCCTGAGTTGGCAGCTAGAGCTCACCTAGAAAATATTGAATACATTATAGATGCAGCTTTAGAAGAAAGTAAAATTTCAATTAATGAATTAGATGGTGTTGCGGCAACTGCTGGGCCTGGTTTGATTGTTTGTTTAACTGTTGGCTTAAATATTGGAAAATCAATAGCTGCATTTTCTAATAAACCTTTTATTGGAGTTAATCATTTGGAAGGACATGCACTAAGCCCTGGCTTAGAAAAAAAAATTAAATTTCCTTATTTATTATTATTAATTTCAGGAGGTCATACACAGTTTTTAATAGTTAAAGATGTAAATGAATATGAACAATTAGGAACAACAATCGACGATGCTTTAGGAGAAGCGTTTGATAAAACAGCAAAAATGTTAAACTTGGGTTACCCTGGCGGACCAAGTGTTGAAAAATTTTCAAAATTAGGAGACAAAAATTTTTTTAAATTGCCTGAGCCAATTATAAATAAAGCAGGCTGTAACCTATCCTTTGCTGGTCTCAAAACAGCAGTGCTTAGGGAGTCAAAAAAAATTAATGGGGAAGATAAGTTGAAATATAATTTAGCAGCTTCTTTTCAATATACTATTAATAAAATTCTTTATAAAAAAACTAAAGTTGCTGTTCGAATGTTTAGAGAGAAAACAAAAAAAGAAAATTTTCAATTAATAGTAGCTGGTGGTGTTGCAGCAAACGAGTCTATTAGAAAAAATTTATCAATTTTGTCTAATGAAATGAGTTTTGAGACTATTTATCCAGATTTAAAATTTTGTGGTGATAACGCTGCTATGATTGCTTGGGCAGGTATACAAAGATTTAAAAAAAATATGATTGATGATATTACAGTATCCGCAAAATCAAGATGGCCTCTTGATGAAAACGCACCTTATATGAAGGGACCTGGATTGAAATTATAATGCAGTATTGGTTAATGAAATCTGAGCCTGATGTTTGGTCAATAGAACAACAAAAAAGAGCTGGGAAAAAAGGAGTAGCTTGGGATGGTGTTAGAAACTATCAAGCAGCTAATAATTTAAAAGCAATGAAAGTAGGTGATTTATGCTTTTTTTATCATTCGAATATTGGAAAAGAAATTGTAGGCATAGTAAAAGTAATTAAAGAAGCATTTATTGACAAAACTGACAAAAAAAAAAGATTTGTAGCCGTCCAGGTTAGGTTCGAAGAGTATATAAAATACCCGATATCACTTGAAAAGATTAAAAAAACAAAGAGTATTTCTCATTTACCACTTATCAAACAAAGTAGATTATCAGTAATGCCAATTGATTTTAAAAGCTGGAAAATTATTTATAAGATGGGTAAAATAAATGCCAATTAGGAGAAATTGTGGCTAAAAAAAAGAGAAAGAAAAAATCAAAAAGATCAAAAAAGACCAGAAGAAAGAAGTCTAAAAAAATTATTAGGTCTAGAAAAAAATCTAGAAAAATAAAAAAAACAAAGTCAAGAAAAAGAAAGAAATCAAAATCTAGAAAGTCAAAACCCAGAAAAAAAAATTTTAAAGCTCCTAAAATACTTGAAGATGGTGACGGTAAATCTTTAATAAAAGTTTCAGATAGTTGGGCGAATCATGCTTATGTAAATGAGTCTCAATATAAAAAGAAATATAAACTCTCAATAAAAGAAAATGATAAGTTCTGGGCTAAAGAAGGAAAAAGAATTTCTTGGATAAAAAAATATACAAAAATTAAAGACGTTAAATACAGTAAAGAAGAAGTTAAAATTAAATGGTATTATGATGGTACATTAAATGCTTCTGCAAATTGTATTGATAGACACCTTAAAAAAAATCCAAGCAAAACAGCTATAATTTGGGTGGGTGATGATCCAGCAGATACAAAAAAAATATCATACAAAGAACTTCATCAAAATGTATGTAAAGCAGCAAATGGTTTAAAAAGTTTAGGAATTCAAAAAGGTGATAGGGTTACTATTTATCTTACTATGATTCCTGAGCTAGCTTATATTATGCTCGCTTGTGCAAGAATAGGTGCAGTCCATTCAATTATATTTGGTGGGTTTTCTCCTGACTCTATAGCAACAAGAATAACAGATTGTGAGTCGGAGTACTTAATTACAGCAGATGAGGGGGTAAGAGGAGGAAAAATAATTCCTCTAAAAAAAATTGCGGATGAAGCTTTAGATCAATGTCCAAATGTTAAAAAATGTGTTGTTGTCGAGAGGACAGGAAATCAAGTCGATTGGAATAATGAAAGAGACGTTTCTTACAAAGAATTAATTGCATCTGTTCCAACTAAATGTGATCCTGAAGAAATGAATGCTGAAGATCCACTCTTTATATTGTATACATCGGGTTCAACAGGTAAACCTAAAGGAGTTTTGCACACTACTGGTGGGTATATGGTTTATGCTTCGATGACACACCAATATATATTTGATTACAAAGCAAACGATATTTATTGGTGCACAGCAGATATAGGATGGGTTACTGGACATAGCTATATCATTTATGGGCCACTCTCAAATGGTGCCACAACTATAATGTTTGAGGGGGTACCTAATTATCCTGATAGTTCAAGATGGTGGCAAATAGTAGATAAATATAAAGTAAATATTTTTTATACAGCGCCCACTGCAATAAGAGCTTTAATGCGAGAAGGTGATAAGCCTGTTAAAAAAACAAGTAGAAAAACATTAAAATTACTTGGAACTGTTGGAGAACCGATTAATCCTGAGGCATGGATGTGGTATTACAAGACTGTAGGTGACTCAAGGTGCCCAATAGTTGATACATGGTGGCAAACTGAAACCGGCGGGATACTAATTGCACCACAACCAGGGGCTATAGACCTTAAACCAGGGTCTGCCACGAAACCTTTTTACGGAATTAAACCTGTTCTAGTCGACAAAGACGGTAAAGTCGTAAAGGGAGAGGGTAAAGGAAGACTTTGCATGGCAAGTTCTTGGCCAGGACAAATGAGGACTGTTTATGGAGATCATCAAAGATTTATAGATACTTATTTTTCGCAATTTGATGGAAAATATTTTACTGGTGATGGCTGTCGAAGAGATAAAGATGGATACTATTGGATAACCGGTAGGGTTGATGATGTTATAATAGTATCAGGCCACAATCTTGGAACAGCTGAAATCGAAAGCGCATTTGTAGCTCATCCTAAAGTAGCTGAAGCAGCTGTTGTTGGATTTCCGCATAGTATTAAAGGTAATGGATTATATTGTTATGTGACTTTAAATGCTGGAGAGAACCCAACTGGAGATCTAGAAAGAGATTTAAAACTATGGGTAAGAAAACAAATAGGACCAATAGCTACCCCCGATGTAATTCAATTTGCTCCTGGTTTACCGAAAACGAGATCAGGTAAAATCATGAGAAGAATTTTAAGGAAAATTGCTGCTAATGAACCTAACAACTTAGGTGATACGACAACTCTTGCTGATCCAAGTGTTGTAACTTCCCTTGTGGAGAATAGACAAAATAAAGGTTAATCAAATTTTAAATCTCTTGTTAATTTTTTAAATTCATCCTTCATCAATCCCCATTTTAAATGAATAGAGTTCATAACTATTTTTTTATCAAGGGTTTTCAATTCATCTGCAATAGGTGACCAGTAATATAATGCTTGACCACTCTCCTTAAAAGGATCACTCAAATAGTAATTTGAAAAATTTACTTTATTAATTCTTTCTAAAAAGTTTTTTTTGCCTCTATCAAAAATTTCATCACTTAAACCATTTTTTTTTTCGTTTTCCAAGATATTTAAAAAGATTTCCTTACAATCATTCTCTTTCAAATTTTTTTCTGAAATAAGATACGAGAAAACATAAAATGCGCAATCAGCTAGAGCAACTACATAAATATTCCATTTTGCAATATTGATGGATTTTAAAAAAACTTCGTCCTCCATCATTGCGATATACTTAACTCCGATCCTCGTTTTTAAATAGCCGTATAAAGTTGTTTGAGATACATGAGCAGATCTCTCCTGTATAAAATTTTCTAAGTCTTTTTTAGATTTAATTCTTTTGAATAAACCAGAAATTTTCCAAATAGGGATTACATACTCCCAAATGTCAATTAGAGTGGTTCTAAGAGTGTTTCGCAATTTTTCAAGATTCAATTTCACGTTGTATTTAAAAAACCCTTTATTTACTTGTATTATACCATTTCAAATTGGTTTTGGGGTCCTTTTTTCTCTTTAAATTAAACTCATAATCAGTATGCTCCCCTGCAATAAGAGTACTTTTTACGTAAAAAGTTAAAAATAAATAGGGGGAAATATGTCAAATAAAGACGCATATTGGAATAAGACCAAAAACCATATGATCGTAACATTGGTTCTTTGGGCTTTCTTCTCATTAGTGATCTTCATGTTTGGTTCAGAACTGAACACGATGTCTTTTCTTGGCTATCCACTAGCATATTACATGACTGCGCAAGGATCACTTCTTGCCTTTGTGATAATTTTGTTTTGGACTGCAAATAAACAAGAAAAAATCGACGAAGAACATGGTTTCTCAGAAAGAGAGGATGACTAATGTTTAAAGGAGATTTTATACAAAACCTTCCTAAAATATACGGTACCTACACTGGTGGCTTTTTAGTGTTCATCATTTTGATGGCATTAGCAGAGCAAGCAGGTGTGTCAGCTAAAAACATCGGAGTGATGTTCGTGGCTTTCACGGTATTGATTTATGCCTTAATCGGTTATTTATCAAGAACCATTCAAGTAGATGCCTACTATGTTGCAGGAAGACAAGTGCCAACCGTGTTTAACGGAATGGCAACAGCAGCTGACTGGATGTCAGGTGCATCATTCGTAGCTTTAGCGGGTGGAGTTTACTTTGGTGGCTATACTTATATGGCTTTCTTAGTAGGTTGGACAGGTGGATACGTGCTTGTTGCAACTCTAATGGCTCCGTACCTAAGAAAGTTTGGATGTTACACAGTTCCTGATTTTATCGGAACACGATACGGTGGTAATCTTGTAAGAGCTTGCGCAGTATTCGTGCTTTTCATAGCATCATTTACTTACGTAACAGCACAAATTAATGCTACGGGAACAATTGCTTCTAGAGCTCTTGGAATTCCGTTTGAAGCAGGTGTATGGGTAGGATTAATAAGTATCCTTATCTGTTCAATGCTTGGTGGAATGAGAGCCGTAACTTGGACACAGGTTGCTCAGTACATTGTATTAATCATCGCATACCTAATACCAGTATTCTGGATTAGTTCTAACGTAGGTGGAGGAATTTTCCCACACTTAATGTTAGGTGATGAAGTTGCAAGACTTGGCGAACTTGAACAACAATTTGGACTAGTTAAAAACAGCGCCGCAGATATGAAAGCAGCTGGGGTACCAGGAGGATTGAAATACATCTCTGGAACTCACTCTGGAGTACCTGAAGGTGGAATGGCTGTCTGGAAATACTTATCGTTAGCGATTTGTATGATGGTAGGAACTGCATCGTTACCTCATATCTTAATGAGATACTTTACAACTCCTACAGTAAGAGCAGCAAGAAAATCAGTAGCTTGGTCGCTATTCTTTATTTTCTTACTTTACTCTTCAGCGCCTATGTTAGCGACATTGTCTAAATTAGCATTGATGGATCCTAATCTACCAACTGGAATTATAGGAAAATCTATTTCTGAAGTTCAGTCAATAGAGTGGGTTCAAAGATGGTCTGAAGTTAAGCAAGTATTTATTGCAGACTTTAATGGTGACGGAATACTTCAGTTGAACGAGTGGTTCATGAGAGGTGACGTTGTAGTATTAGCTACTCCAGAAGTAGCGGGTCTACCGTTCGTAATCTCAGGACTTGTGTTTGCTGGTGGTATGGCTGCTGCCATGTCAACTGCCGATGGTTTAGTTCTTGCGATCTCAAATGCGTTATCACACGACATTTATTACAAGATCATTAATCCAAAAGCGGAAACTTCAAAAAGACTATTAGTTGCTCGTGTACTTCTAGTAATAATCGGAGCTGCTGGTGCTTACATAGCCTCTTTCAGGCTAACAAGTATCTTAGGTTCGGTTGCTTGGGCATTCGACTTTGCAATGTCAGGCTTATTCTTCCCACTTGTACTTGGTGTATGGTGGAAGAGAGCTACTAGAGAAGGTGCAATCGCCGGTATCATAGCAGGAATTGTGTCAGGAACAGTTTACTTAACGTGGGTGTTCCCTAAATTCTCAGTTCCAATATGGGGCGGTGTAAATACTCCTTTCTTAGGTATTGACCACTTAAGATTTGGTTTAATTGGTGCACCAATTTGTTTAGTTGTAATGGTAGTAGTCAGTTTAATGACTAAAGAACCAAGTCCAGCTACACAAAAATTAGTAGACGATACAAGAATACCTACAGGTAAGGCTATTCTTGGTAAGCAACACTAATTAACAATTATTTAAAATTAAAAGGGGCGATTTATTCGCCCCTTTTTTTTTACCTAAATCGTGGTACTTTACAAATATGATACCGACTTGGGCAATAGTTTTAGATTACGCGCTTGGCACCATTATGTGGACTTTGATAGGCCGAGCATTTATGAACATTTTTCAAAGAGAAGATTCGACTTTTTTTTTCATGAGGATATTCGTTAAAACAACCAATCCGATTATTAATTTATTTAAATTCATTACCCCAAGTTTTTTATTTGGTCCTTTTATTGCTTTATATGTTGCATGGTTTTTTTATCTATTTAGATTTTATGCAATGCCATACATTCTAGGCTACGATGTTTGGGGGATGCTAGCATTTCCATTAGAAAGTGATTTTTCAAGACAATTATATCAATTATTTAATTAACCTTATTTTTTTTGACAAAGTTTTGGATTAAAATATAAGTAACATATGACCAATCTAATCAAAATATCGCCATCTATATTATCTGCTGATTTTAGTAAATTGGGGAGCGAAGTAATCTCATTAGAAAAGGCTGGCGCGGATTACATACATATAGATGTTATGGATGGACATTTTGTACCAAACTTAACGATAGGCCCCGAGGTAATAAAAAAGATTAGACCACTTACGAAAAAAATATTTGATGTTCATTTAATGATTTCTCCAGTAGATGATTTTATTAAAGACTATTCAGATGCCGGAGCAGATATTATCACCTTTCATCCTGAAGCAACAAAAGATACAGCAAAAACTATTGAATTGATAAGAAAACAAAATAAAAAAGTTGGTGTATCTTTAAAACCTAAATCGGAGTTAGATTTGGTTAAAAAATATCTAAAGGAAATAGATCTTGTCTTGATAATGAGTGTAGAGCCTGGTTTTAGCGGTCAAAAGTTCATGCCTGAGGTTCTTGAAAAAACAAAAGAGCTAAATAATATGATTAAAGAAAGAAAATTAAATGTAGACATTGAAATTGATGGAGGAATAAATTTTGAAAATTGTAGTCTAGCGAAAAGAGCCGGTGCGAACATTCTAGTATCTGGGTCGACTATCTTTAAAGAAAATAACGGCGACCTAAGAAAAAATATTGAGACACTTAGAAAAAACTAAATAATGTTTGGCTTAAAAGTTGCCTATTTTTATTTTGCTGCCCTTC
>CACFUE010000011.1 GCA_902569465.1 uncultured Pelagibacteraceae bacterium
TTTTTTCTACTTTTGCATCCTCAACAAATATCTTATGTAACAATTTTTTCCAATCATCACCAGTTTTATAAATAACATAATTCATAATTACATTAGTTGTCATAGCACTATAGTTGTAATGATTTCCAGGACTATAACCAGTTTTACCTTCAAAGTATCTTTTCAATATATATTTTATAGGAGTTGAATTAACATTAGTTCCTTTACCGTTAATTCTGTTATCTTTCTTGTAAAATCTTTGACCAACAATCGGATCATCGCCCGCTTGCATGTTAAGTAAGTTTATTAATTTTTGATTTTTGTATAAGGTATTAGCAACAGTTGGGTAATCAATATTATTAAAAACTGAATTTATATAACCATCACATACCGCATAACCAGTAACAAGGCTTACTAAACTTTTTCCTACAGAATGTGAAGGATAGTAACCGCCTAAGTATTTGCTCTTTCTATTTTGATCAACTAAAATTTTATTATTTTCAAATAAGATATAACTTACTAGGCCTGTTTTTTTATCTTTAAGTTGTTCATCTACTTTTTTAGACAAATCGTTATTTTGTAAATTAATATCAAACTTGTAGGTGTCATTTTTCTTATCACCTATTTTATATTTGTGCATACAATCAAAACAGTATTTTTCATTGGCGTGATGAGCTAATACAAATGAATAACTAGTATTTAACAAAAGTACGCTTAGAATTAAAATTGATAAAAGTCTTTTCATTAAAGTGCAACAACAGCAGCAGCCATGGAAGCAAGTCTTGCTTGTGTATCATCAGCTCTACTTGTTATTACAACAGGCACTTTTCCACCAACCACTACACCAGCTGCACAGGCTCCCATAAAAAAAATCATCATTTTTACTAAAGCATTTCCAGTTTCTACATTAGGAACCAGAAGTATATCTGTATTACCAGCGACAACATTCTTAATTCCTTTAATTTGAGCAGCTCTCTCAGAAACTGAATTATCGAATGCCATTGGCCCGAATACTTCTGCGTTCAAACCTTCCTCTTTTGCTCTTCTGGTAAGTTCGTTTGCCTCTAGAGAACTAGGCATACTATCTAAAACCTCTTCAGTCGCTGATAGCACTGAAACTTTGGGTTTTTCAATTCCTATTCTATTCACAAAGTCTATTGCATTTTTTAATATATGCATTTTAGTTTCTAATTTTGGTAATACATTTAATGCACCATCAGTAATGATAAATGGTTTATCATTTTTTTCTAAAGTCATATGCCAAATATGACTAAGTCTTTTTTTCCCAATTAAATTTAAATCTCTTTTTAAAACCGCTTTCATAAGAACGTCGGTATGAATATGTCCTTTAACAATTATTTTTACCTTACCTTCACTTGCAAGTTTTGCAGCGATCGGAGCAGTACTGTTTTCATCCGGTTCATTAATTATTTCGTATTTAGAAATATCCCAGTTTAATTGTTTAGCATTTTTCTCGATAATTGATTTGTCTCCAATAAAAACTGGTATAATTAAATTTGCATCTACAGCTTGTTTTGCTGACTCAATAGAAACTGATTTTACCGCGTTTACTATTACTGCTTTTGCTGGTCCTCTTGTTTTAGCTAAATTAAGTAAATTCTCAGGGCAAACAATATCTTTTTTACTTAGCATTTAATATTTCCATTTCTCTCAAAATTTTTTTAGGAATAGATATATCTTTATTTAAATTCTTTTTATACGTCTTATTTTTTCTTTCACCTGGATATAAAATATTTGAAAAACCTTTTGCTTTTGGAAGTTTTTTGACAAGCTTAATATTTTTCTGCATTTCTTTAACGAACCGATCCCCGATAAAAATTTTTGGATTAATAGTAATAAATAAATGACCCATATTTTGGGGTCCTGAAAAATCATCAAAAGGATCTTTTGTTTTTCCTCCATGGCTACTGCCTGTGAAAACACCACTTAGAATATCAACCATCCAAGCTAAACCAGAACCTTTAAAACCTGCAATGGGTAATTGAGTTCCCTTCAGAGCCTCTTTAGCGTTAGTAGTAATTTTTCCTTTTGTGTTAAGAGCAACTCCGTATGGAATTTTCAAACCTAACTTGTCAGCTCTTCGTATAGTTCCTCTATTTATCATTGATGTTGAGGCATCATAAATAAAAGGAACTTTCCCTGTAGGAACACCAAAACAAATAGGGTTTGTTCCAAATAGAGATTTCTTTGCACCATGTGGAGCTAAAGCGGCTGGTGCATTAGTAAAACAAAAAACCATCAATCTATTATTCACCGCTTCTTCATAATAAATTGTGCTTGGCCAAGGATAAACTGCGATACTTAAACTGATATTGTTTTTTTTAAGTAATGAATATAAAAGCATCATTTTATCTGTCATCAATTTTTCCGCCTCCTCAAAACTATAATTGTTATATTTTTTTTGATCATATTGATATGACCATTTAGACCTTAAAGTATTTAATTGAAAATTTGTTGGTCTTTTTTCTATTATACTTTTATTTATAAGTATATTTTTTGTTAACAAAAAAATTTCAAAAGAAAGCCTTAAATTATTTTTAAAAAAAACTTTTAAACTCTCATCAAAACCTTCGATGCCGGCATTTATGCACGAACTGAAGTTTTCTCTTCTTTTAACCTGATTGTTTAAGAATGAGTAACATAATGTTTCATCAACTAAATCAGATAAATCAACAAATACTATTAATTCATCAAATTTATAATTTTTGCTCAGTAAATCTTTCATTTTTAAATAATAAATAGATGGACTGTAAGAAGATACGCCTAAATTAGCTACTTTTTCTATTCCGATTTTTTTAGAAAATATTCCCACAAAAGTATCCTCATAGCTCAAGCCTACACCTTCAGTAAAAGAGTCACCTATGATTGCTAATTTATAAGATTTCTTATCATTTAATTTATTATCACAAAATGTTCTGAAGCCGTTTTTGTCTGTACATAGCCTGTAACGTATATTTCCGTAAAGTACGTCAAGCTCTTTTTTTAGAGTATGATCATAACTATTTTTTATATAAATATCTTGATACGTATCCATAAAATCTTTTCTTAAAAACTTTTTATAAATAAATTTTCCTAAGATAAGATCAATTAATAAAAAAAAAAAAATTGAAATAAATAAAATTTTTAAAATATCAAATAAATATTTTTTAAATTGGATTTCTTTCATTTAAATAATCTGCTTAGTCCCTCTTCAGAAGCTTCACAAATTCCTTTTTCAGTAATTAATGCAGTTACGTACTTTGCTGGTGTTACGTCAAATGCTAAGTTCATTGCCTTACTTCCTTTAGGATAAATTCTAACTTTTTTAATTTTATTTTCATCATCTATACCTTCTATGTGAGACAATTCCTCCGGATCCCTCTCCTCAATAGGTATTTGTTTATAGTTTTTTATACTCCAATCTATCGTTGAGCTTGGAAGCGCAACATAAAAAGGAATATTATTATCTTTTGCCGCTAAAGCTTTTAAATATGTTCCAATTTTATTACAAACATCTCCATTCGACAGAGTTCTATCGGTTCCCACTATGCACATATCAACTTTACCTCTTTGCATTAAAATTCCTCCAGCATTATCAGTGATCACAGTATTTGCAATTCCTTCTTCATTTAATTCATATGATGTTAAATTTGACCCTTGATTTCTAGGTCTAGTTTCATCAACCCAGACATGAATCTTTATTCCTTTTTTATGCGCATGATAAATAGGTGACGTAGCAGTACCCCAATCAATTGTCGCCAACCAACCTGCATTACAATGAGTTAAGATATTGACTGTATCTTTTTTTTTACTAAAAATTTCCTCAATAATTTCTAAGCCGTTTAAACCGATGTTTTTACAGAACTCAATATCTTCCTCAGCAATAAGTTTCGCTTCCGCTAAAGCAATATTTTTTATTTCTTTTTCATTAACTCCGGATAATTTTGTCATCATTCTGTTTACAGCCCATTTTAAATTAATTGCTGTAGGTCTAGATGCAATTAATTTTTCACTTGAATTTCTTAAAAAAGATAAATCATTTTTTTCTATTATAGACAGAACTAAACCATAGGCAGCAGTTACACCTATCAAAGGAGCACCTCTAACTTCCATTAATTTTATTGCATTTATTGCATCTTCTACTGATTTTAACTCTTTAATAATGAATTGATGAGGTAATTTTGTTTGATCAATAATTTTAACTAAATTATTTTCAAACCAGATAGTTCTGTAAGATTTTCCATTTATTTTCATTATCTATTTTCTAGTCTTTTAAGTTTTTTTCTTAAGTTAAAAGATAATGAATTAAACCATTTCTTTTCTTTTCCTGATTTAGGTAAAATTTCTCCATACTCAACCATTTGCTCCGGTGGTAGTTCATCTAGATATACCCAGATAAATTCTTTTTGTAATTTTGCTTTTTTAATTAAAATTTGTTTCAAAGCTAAAATTAATTGTTTTTTAATTTTTTTAGATCGACCTGATCTTATTTGTCCATTTAAAAAAATTTCCTTACTTTTAATAAGTTTTCCTCCTATATAATGTGATTGATTTTCATTTTTTTGAAAAATTACTTGTGCAAAAAAAGTATTTGCCCCAGTAAATCTACTGTGGCACTTTGTTATACTTTTAGCGATTAAATTTTTTTGTTTTTGTGAAAGATTTAAATTTGAATATTTTAAAGTATAAGTTGGCATTTAAATTATTTTTTTTTTAATAAAATCCTTCCCGCAATATTTTTAAGTTTTTTAATAGTCTTTTTAGTTCTAAATTTCGGATCAGTTATTATTGCAACATCTAAACAGTTATTTGCTGGATCTTTATCTGTTTTAAAATCTTTAAAAGATTTTATAATTTCTTTGATCATATTCTGCGCGTTAGCAGCATTTTTCAAAAGTGTTTGTATAACCATGTTTACATCTACTTCATCATGATCTGGGTGCCAACAATCGTAATCAGTCACCATTGCAACAGTACAATATCTAATCTCTGCCTCCCTAGCTAATTTAGCCTCAGGCATATTAGTCATTCCAATTACATCTGCGCCCCAACTCCTGTAAAGTTTCGATTCTGCTAATGTTGAAAATTGAGGCCCCTCCATAACTACATAAGTTCCACCAAATTGGAAATCTATGTTTAATTTTTTTAATGCTTGCTCGCAACATAATGATAGGCTTGGGCTTGTGGGTTTCGCCATTGAGACATGAGCCACTATCTCGTCATTAAAAAATGTTTTTATTCTTGAGAATGTTCTATCGATAAATTGATCTACAATAACAAATTTACCTGGATTTAAATTTTCTTTCAAAGAACCTACGGCAGATACAGATATTATATCGGTAACACCTAGTTGCTTCATTACATCAATATTAGCTCTAAAATTTATGTTTGATGGATTTATTTTATGACCCCTAGAGTGTCTTGGTAGAAAACAAATTTCCTCGTTGCCTAATTTTGCTAGTAAGACCTCATCAGATGGTTTTCCCCACGGTGAATTAATTTTTTTCCATTTTATTTTATTGAATCCCTCCATTTTATAAAGGCCGCTACCACCAATTATCCCAAGTTTTCTTTTTTTCATTATTTAATTATTAATCCTTTTTTGCTAGAACTTGAAGCAAATTATGGATTTAAAAAAATATATCAGATCTATTCCAGATTATCCAAAAAAGGGAATTTTATTTAGAGATATCACAACTTTAATTAAAAATGCAGATGCATTTAAGTACACGAATGATCAGATAATAGAAATTTCCAAAAAAATTGAATTTGATAAAGTTGCAGCAATTGAGTCAAGAGGATTCGTATTTGCGTCAACTGTTTCTTATTTTCTTAAAAAACCTTTTATTCTTTTAAGGAAAAAAAACAAGTTACCTGCAGAAACCCATTCTATTGATTTTGAATTAGAATACGGGAAAGCAACTATTGAAGTCCACAAAGACTCCATTGACAAAGATGAAAAAATTTTAATTATTGATGATTTAATTGCAACAGGAGGAACTGCAGAGGCAGCTGCAAAATTAGTTGAGGTTTCAGGTGGAAAAGTTGCAGGCTTTATCTTTGTTATAAACCTATATGATCTTCCTGGAAAAAAACTATTAGAGAAAAAAGGTTACTTTATAAAAAGCTTGATTGAATTTCCTGGCCATTAAATTTCTTTATTCTTCCAAGTAGAAGGCGTTAAATCGTTGTTGATTTCAATACTAATATTATAATCAAAAGGTCTCACACCCCTTTTTTTAATATATTCAAAAGTTTTTTGGATACCGTCTTTTAATGAAACTTGAGTTTTGTAATTAAGAAGTTTTCTTGCTTTATCAGCAGAGCAAGTTGCGTGTTTAACTTCTTGCGGTCGATCTTTTTTATAAATAGGATTTAAATTTACACCCGTGATGTTAGCGCATAATTCTGCGATTTTGTTAATTGTGACGAATTCTTCATCTGGACCAATATTGATAGTCTCTTTATTTAAATTTTTTTGATCGAGCATTGGTATTAGGCAACTTAAGCAATCATCGATGTATGAAAAACATCTAGTTTGTTTACCGTCTCCATAAATTATTGGCGCCTTTCCTTGTAACATTCTATTTATCATTATTGAGACAACATTTCTGAAGGGATCATCATATTTTTGTTTAGGTCCTATAATATTATGTGGAATAGCGATTACCCATTCAATATTATTCAATTCACACAAATTTTTTAATACCTCCTCTGCTGCCACTTTTGAAATTGCATATGGATCGACAGGTTGTGGTTTCATATTTTCATGAAAAGGAGTTTGTTGATTACCATATCTTGCCATTGATGAACAAAAAATTATCCTTTTTACTTTTTCATTTACTGCAGCAGAAAAAATAGAAACTGAGGCTAAATAATTATTTTTTGTAATCTCGAATGGAGAAAATACTGATAGACCCTCGTGAGCAGTAGCGGCACAGTGATATACTACGTCAATGCCTTTCATTAAGTTTTTAATTTTTTCAAAATCACAACAGTCTACTTCGTGAAATTGTATATTTTTTGGAACGTTATCATTATAACCACCTAACATGTTGTCTATACCAACGACCTGGTGACCCATTTCAACTAGTTTTTCACTTAAATGGGAGCCTAAAAAACCTGCAACACCAGTAACTAAGATTTTCTTATTTTTAGATGACATGAGAGTTATATATATTAATAAAAATTTTTATCAATGAATTATATTTTTGGTCTGTACCAAGATTTTTTTCCTATTATTGAATTTAATAATCCAGATAATCTATGCAAGTATATCTTTTTTTTTCTATTATTGAATATAAAAGTATAAAATATTGTTTTCAGTAGTGATGAAATTAATTTAAGAAATATTTTTGCGAAAGAGTTTAAATATCCAAAATGTTTTCTATTAAAATAAAATGATGACCACATCCAATGCCAGTTTCTCGAAAGTTCCATCTCAAAATCTATTTCTTTGTTATGTGATTTTCCACCTAAATGATTGATTATGATTTTCTTATCAAGAAATATTTTTCTATTTTTCTCTCTCAATCGCTTACATAAATCTATTTCCTCAAGGTATATAAAAAAGTTTTGATCGAAATATCCAATATCTTTGAATTGATCAAGATTTAAAAACATTGCAAATCCTTTAAGATCTTTTACCTCAAAAAGGTCTTTAGGCTCTCTTTTAAGTTCACTGTCATTAAATTCATTTTGTTTTGCAGGACCGATAATTGCAAAATCTTTAATTTTTTCAGCTGTATCAAAAAAATTTTTAATTGTATTTTTTTCTAATGTAGTATCTGGATTTAAAATTAAAGCATATTTTGTATTTACTTTTGAAAGACCTAAATTATTTCCTTTAGCGTAACCTAAGTTTTCGCCTGTTAAAATACACTGAACATTTGAATAAAGTGACTCAATTTTTTTTTTTAGTTCATCATTATTTGAGTTTTCTATTACTAAAACTTTAAATATTGAGTCAATGGAATCTAAACATGAAAATATTTTATCCTCACTTTTGAAAGTATTTATGATTATCGTAAGATTTTTACTCACATTAATTCATTTTTATTAATCTTATGGTAGCGAGGGGCGGATTCGAACCGCCGACCCCAGGCTTATGAGTCCTGTGCTCTAACCAACTGAGCTACCTCGCCGGATGTTGTTTTTATAATATATTTGATTAACTAAATCATTAGTTTAGTTTCAAACAAAACCGTTGTTATTTTAATGAGTTTTCTAAAGAGTTAAAATAATACCAAATACTGTGACAGCTGATACTGCAGCCACACTAAGAGCTAAATTTCTGTTTCGCTCAATCTTTTTTTCTTCGTTAATCCTGGACAGTAGATCAGTTAATTTTACTTTCCCTTGTGGGCTTATTTCTTGGTGTTGATTATTAAATTTATATTCCGCGCTCATAGCTGAATTTAAGCAAAAAATTCACACAGATTAAATCTTTATTTTGAGCAAAATGGGTTCAACACTTTGATTCGACCCAAAATGAGTTCAGATCAATGTTTAATTTGACGACAATAGGTTTTTTGCTGAACTTAAAGAGAGGTTAAATGCATCGGCAACGCCTTTACAGGTAACATGACCACGATAAACATTCAGCCCCGCTAAATAATTTTCGTTCTCTAACAAAGTTTTTTTATAACCGTGATCAGCTATTTGTAACAGTAAAGGTAGCGTAGCTTTGTTTAAAGCCATTGTGGAGGTTCTTGGTACACCTCCTGGCATGTTTGCTACACAATAATGAACAACATCGTCAACTATAAATGTCGGATTTGCATGTGTTGTAGGTTTACTTGTTTCGATACAACCTCCTTGATCAATAGCAACATCAACTACTACTGATCCTCTTTTCATTGATTTAATCATTTCTTTTGTTACTAATTTTGGTGCTTCTGCTCCTGGTATTAAAACACCCCCAATTAATAAATCGCAATTAGAGACGAGTTTTTTTAAATTTTCATTGTCACTTTCAGTAGGAATAATCTTATCTCCGAATTGTTTGTGAAGTTCTTCAAGTCTTTTTTTTGATTTATCAACTACAAAGACTTTTCCTCTCATTCCAGTGGCAATAATAGCAGCATTTTCTCCAACAACACCTCCACCAAGAATTACAACGTTTGCAGAGTCTACGCCTGGTGCGCCACCAATAAGTAATCCTCTTCCGTTTTGATTTTTTTCAAGAGCATGTGCGCCAGCTTGTATTGACATTCTTCCAGCAACAGCGCTCATTGGTGCTAAAAGAGGAAGTCTACCGTTTTCGTCTGTAACAGTTTCATAAGCAATGCAAATCGATTTTGATTTAATTAAACCTAAGGTGAGTGACTTAGCTGCTGCCAAATGAAGATAAGTATAAATGATTTGATTTTCCCTTATCATTGAAACTTCATTTAATTGTGGTTCTTTTACTTTTACAATGATTTCTGCTCTTTTATAAATTTCATCAGCTGTTTTTATTATTCTACCACTAGCTGAAAGATAATTATCGTTTGTAAATCCTGCCTCGAAACCAGCATTTTCTTGAATCATAACTTCATGACCTCTTTGAGTTAAAGTTTTTACACTATCAGGTGTTAGGCCGACTCTATGTTCTTGAAGTTTAATCTCCTTAGGAACACCAATTATCATAATTTAAGATTTTGAATAATTTGAAATACCCGTTCTAAGTTTTTCAATAATTTCGTCTATATGTTTTTTTTCACATATAAATTGAGGAGCAATAATTAATGAGTCACCAGTATTTTTGAAGTTTACACCAGCATCATAACAATGTTTAAATGTTTGAAATCCAGCTTTTCCGGGCTTTTCTCTCATTTTCATTTCTATGCCACCCATCATTCCGTATCCTCTTATACTCACAATCTCTTTTAAATCTTTAAGTGAGTGTAAGCCTTCTTGAAAGTATGGCGACATATCCTTTGCTCTTTTAAAAATATCTTCTTTGTCGAATATATCTTGTACCGCTAAACCCGCTGCTACAGCAACTGGAATTCCTGAGTAAGTGTATCCATGAAATAATTCTGGAGTTCCCTCAGGAGCTGTTGATCCATCTAAAACAGTGTCATAAATTTCTTCTTTAACTGCAACCACACCCATAGGCACAACTCCATTTGTTGTTGCTTTAGCCATTGTGATTATATCTGGGGTTACGTTAAATTCTTGAGATGCAAAAGCTGATCCAGTTCTTCCCCATCCAGTGATGACTTCATCAAATATTAAAAGTATTCCATGTTTGCTACAAATTTCTCTTATTCTTTTTAAATACCCTTTAGGTGGAACTAAAGTTCCAGTAGATCCAGCTATTGGTTCGACTATACAAGCTGCAATATTTTCTCCACCGAAGTTAATTGCTATTCTTTCTAAATCCTCTGCCATTTCTACCCCAGTTTCAGGTTGACCTTTTACAAACTTATGTTCAGGTAAATGAGTGTGTCTCATATGTTGAACTCCAGGCATCAAAACACTTGCAAAAGTTTTTACATTATTAATCATTCCACCAACTGTCGTAGCTCCTATATTCATGCCATGATATCCTCTCTCACGGCCAACAAATCTAAATCTTTTAGAGTCTCCTCTTGCTCTATGATATGCAATAGAAATTTTGATAGCAGTTTCAACAGCAGTGGAACCACAAATAGTATAAAATATTCTATTTATTCCTTCAGGTGTTTTTTTTGCTATTCGAGATGCTAATTCGAATGAACCTCCATAGCCTTGGTTAAATGGTTGGCAGTAATCTAATTTATCTAACTGCTTTGAGACGGCCTCTGTAATTTCTTTTCTCCCGTGTCCTAGTGGATTACAGAATAGTCCTGAGCTTGCATCAATCATTTTTTTTCCTTGATGATTGGTTAAATAAACTCCCTTAGCATCAGTAATTAACCTAGGATTTTTTTTAAAAGATTTATTATCTGTAAATGGCATCCAATGCTCATTTAATGAATTTGGAATGTTTGTTCTATTCGAAGAGCTCATTTTTAAATGTGTAGACCTTTGTTAAATTAAATCAAGAATTAATGTTTACAATTAATAGTTGTACATTAAATTAGACCCAATTTCAATTTTCTTACTATTTACATAAGCTAAAAATTCATTTTAGATCAAAATAATTAACAAACCATATGGGAGAACTATGAAAAAAATAATAAGCACAGTTCTTGGGATTTTATTTGCGTTTACTCTAACTGCTACAGTAGCTAACTCAGCTGCTAAAGAAGTCAGAGTTGCGTACTTTCTGGAGTGGCCATCTCCAAATCTTGAGGACATGAACAAAAAAGCATATGCAAAAGCTCTTGGTGTGCCGGTGAAGTGGACGAACTTTACAAATGGTGTAGCTATGACTGATGCTATGTTAGCAGGAGATATAGATATCTCTTACTCACAAGGTTTAATGCCTTACATAAATGCGGTTAAGGCAAAAGCGCCAATCAGTTTAGTAGACGTTGCAATGGAATACGGAATGGGAGGAACAACATGTGTTACTTCTAAAAAGTCTGGTATTACAAAAGCAAATGCTTCTGAACTTGAAGGTAAGAAAGTTGCAGTTCCTCTAGGAACTATGGCTGAATACGTTTTCACAGAAAGTATGAAAATAGTTGGTGCAGATAGAAAAAAAATGAACATTATTGCAATGGATCCTGAGGAAGGTGCAGCTGCATTAGTAAGTGGTGACGTTGTAATGGCATGTCTATTCGGAGGTAACTCTATTAAATCAGCTACATCTGTTGGAACAAGACTTTTAACAGTCGATGAAGCTCGTGCTGGAGGAATCATGGGAATAGATATCGTTTCTGTAACAAATAAATTTATGAAAGAAAATCCTGGCATGTTAAAAGCTTT
Organism: uncultured Pelagibacteraceae bacterium; assembly: GCA_902569465.1. Classification (GTDB taxonomy): domain Bacteria; phylum Pseudomonadota; class Alphaproteobacteria; order Pelagibacterales; family Pelagibacteraceae; genus Pelagilacustribacter. The sequence continues at coordinate 11,821 of CACFUE010000011.1, forward strand.
CGTAGAATTAACTCATGAAGCTAATGAGAGATACAGAAAAGGTGGAAGTGATATGAAAGCTATGTCTAAAGAGTCAGAAATGAAAGTTGCTGACATGAAAGACACTTTAAGCGGCTTCAAATTCTTAACGCCAAAAGAAACGAAAAAATCTATGAAGAGTGGAAACCTTGCTAAATTTTTAAAAGGATTCGACACTCCAAGAGGTACAGTAACAACTAAGTTTTTACCGTAGTTCTTGAATAATAAAATTATAGGCACCGATCTAATAAATTGGTGCCTATTTTTTTATAAAAATATCTAATATAGTTCTTTTATGAGTGATCTGATTTCTCAAAATTTAAATATGATTTTTAAAACTCCTAAAGGAGAAAAGGTTCATGCTCTTAAAGATTTAAATTTCACAATTAAAAAAGGAGAATTATTAACTGTTCTAGGGCCTTCTGGTTGTGGAAAGACAACTTTATTAAATATTACTGCAGGTTTTATTAGACCTACTTCAGGAAAAATTACACTGAACAATAAAGAAATTAATGGACCGGGTGTCGATAGAGGTATGGTTTTCCAACAAGGTGCTTTATTTGAATGGTTAACTGTTGCTGAGAATGTAAATTTTGGTTTGAGAATGAAGGAAGAAGACGTGGTTCAAACTCAAAAGAAAGTTGACGAATGGTTAGATATAGTTGGACTAAAAGGGTTTGGTAATACACCTACATATCAATTATCTGGGGGGATGCAGCAACGAGTGGCTTTAGCGAGATGTTTAATTAATGATCCTGAGTTAATTTTGATGGATGAACCATTAGGTGCTTTAGATGCTTTGACTAGAGAAAAGATGCAATCTTTAGTTCTCAAAATTTGGAAAGAAACTGGTAAGACAATAATTCTAATAACTCACTCTGTAGAGGAAGCATTATTACTTGGAGAAAAAGTTTATGTAATGGCGCCAAGACCAGGGAGAATACATAAGGAATATAAATTACCTTTCGCATCGATGGGTCTTAAAGAGGACTTGAGAGATATCAAAAATAACAAAGAGTTCGTATCTAGGAGAGAGGAAATTCTTTCAATGATATGGGACATGGAAGAAGAAATCATGGGAAAAGAAATTTAAATGATCACAGGTTTTTTAACATTTTTGTTTTTTTTCGCCATAGTAGGCTGTGTTCTCTATGGAAGAAAATTAATTAGAACTGAAAAAGTTGATGCTGTATTTGGAAATCCTGAGAGAGCAAAAGGAGGAATTCATTGGGTAATAGTAGGAAGCAGCTTTCTTTTATTAATATGGCTATATTATTCTTGGGATATAGCTAAGTCTTTTTTTCCAAAGTCAGCTAATGAGCTATGCCAAGTTGGTAAAGTAAATGAGTCACTTCTTTCGCTTAAATATCTTTTTCCAATAGAAGAACGTCAACTTAAGAGTACGTCTGTAATAGAGACTGAAACAGAAAATTTAAACAAAATCACTATAGAAATTGAAAAATCAGGTATCAAAAATCAAGATAAAAGTAAGCTAATAGATTTTATCTCTCAAACTAAAAATACAATACCATTACTTACAAATGAACAGCTTTTAGATAATGATATCAGAGAGCAAATTAAAATAATTAATAAAAAAATTGTAAATTTGACTGAGAACTTCAAGAGAAGTGATTATCCTAATGAGAGCGCTGAACAAGAAATAGAAAGACTTGAAGCTGCTAAAGAAGAAGGTTCTTGGAAAGCATCAAGTACCTCGATTGAAAATACAATTGAAATTCCGTTCATTCCAAAAACAAAGCGAGGCTTAAAATTTCAGGCAGCAGCTACAGAATTAAATTTAATAAGTAATGAATTCTTTGAACTTAGAAACCATAATGATCAATATGCTTCCGCGTTAGAAAAACTTAAAAAAGAAATAAAAGATTATAGAACTAGTTTAGGCTCCTCTGAGGAAATTTCCTCTTCATTTGCGAAAGATATTCTTAAAATTGCAAGAAGAATTGAATACGCGAGTATATTTCCACCTAATACTCTTAAAGATATTCAAGCATCAATAATCAATTTTGATAATGTACAAAAAAAAGAACAAGGCAGTCTTAGATGGGTTGATATTTTTTTGTTTCCATCGGGTACGATCATTTCTAGTGGTCCAAGTTGTTCGGAACAAGGATCTGGTAGATGGTTGCCGAAACCTTCAGATACACTCAACAAATTTACATTAATGTTGAATCCTAATGTGGGTTACAAACAAATTCCATTAATCTGGTACGAAATGATGGATGTAAGTAAGATCATTGGTTTCTTAATACCTGATTGGTTCGCTGATATTTTGCCTGGGGAATATCCAGTTCATAATGAGAAAGGTGAAGTTAAACCAAACTTTAAAAGTAAGGTTTTAAGTTTTGTAACTGGAGACTTTAATTTATTTAAAATTCCAATTCCAACTGGCCATATATGGGATTCATTTTTAAGAGTATTTCTTGGATTAGTAGCCGGTATAATAGTTGGAGTTCCATTAGGATTATTTATGGGTTTAAATAGATTTGCAAAAGGATTTTTTGATCCTTTAATTGAACTATACAGACCAGTTCCCCCTTTGGCGTGGGCACCATTAGTTATCTCAGTTCTAGGAATAGATAATCTTGGAAAAGTATTTTTATTATTTATGGTGTCGTTATCAATTATGATAATTTCTGCTAGAGCTGGTGCATCAGGAACTCAATTATCGAAAATCCACGCAGCACATTCTCTTGGAGCATCCAAATGGCAAATACTAAGACATGTTATTTTTCCAAATTCCTTACCAGAAATACTGACAGGGATCAGAGTTGCAACAGGAATGTGCTGGGGAACATTGGTGGCTGCAGAATTTTTAGCTGGAACTACAGGAGTTGGTTTCGTAGAAAATGTCGCTAAAAAATATTTCCAATATGAAGTAATATGGATAACTATTTTTATTATGGGAATGTTAGGTTTAGTTTTTGATATCACGATTAGAAAGATAATAGACAAAACTATTCCTTGGCGAGGAAAAGGTTAATCAATATAATAATTTATGATTGGAATTCTTGGTGGCATGGGCACACAAGCAGGCTTAGATTTTTGTTCAAAGCTTGCAAAACTAAATAGAGGAAAAGCAGATCAAAAGTACCCTTTGTTTATTTTATATAATAAAGCTAACATTCCTGATCGAAAACAAAATCTAAAAAGATACAACAAGGTTTTAAAAAGCCTTATTCACGGATGTAAGTTTTTGCAAAAAAATAAATGTAAGTTTATATCAATACCATGTAACACTGCACATTACTGGTACAAAGATCTTAAAAAAAAAATAAAGATTCCGATTTTAAATATGCCAGAGATTGTATATTTGAATGCGAAAAAAAATTGTAAAAAAAATTCTAAAATTGGCCTTTTAGCAACAGACGCTACAATTAAAACAGGGATTTACAGTTATTACTTCAACAAAAATTATAAATTAGTATCACCTGACAGAAAGCTTCAAATAAAAAGTGTAAATAAATCTATAAAACTGGTTAAAATGGGTAAAACTAAAGAAGCTGAGAGAGCAATTAAACCTGCAGTTAACTACTTAATAAAAATGAACTGTAAAAAAATCATTTTGGGCTGTACTGAGTTGCCAATAGCAATTTTTGCCTATAAATCTTTTAAGAAAGCTAAGCTATCGAAAACATTTATGGATCCAAATTTAATTTTAGCTGAAGCTTCCATGAGGAAATATAGATGAAAAAAATAATACTGTTAATTTTAATTATTGCACCTTTTTCTTTATATGCAAATGAAAATGCTAAAGAAAAAAAGATAGCTAAATATGTTATGGAAAATATTCAAAAAGATTATGTAAATTGTTATAGTTTCTATAAAGTTGCCGCACAAAGTTTTAAAGATGCTGGAAAAGATAAAAGTATAATTGATAGTCTGGAAAATAGTGCAGATGTATCTTTAAAATATAATTATGATTTGGGAGAAATTATGGGATTAAATCCTGAGGTAATGTCTCAAATGACTAAAGACAATGTAGACAAATTTGTTAAATTAGCTAAAAAAGATTTTTCCTTACTAGCTAAAGATTATGGCATGATGTGCAAAAATTTAGTTGAGAACCCAGAGCAAAGAACAAATTTTTGGGAAGAACAAGGTAAAAAAAAATTTAAGTGAAAAAAAATCTTTTAAAATCAAAACTTAAACAAATTTTTCTAAAACATAAACTTTCAAACAAACATGCTGAACTTTGTTCCAACTATTTAATTAAAGCTGAAATTCTGGAAGCAAAAGGTCATGGTTTAGCAAGGCTTAAAATGTACTGTGATAGAATTAAAGCAAAAGTAATTAATCCTAATCCCGAAATAAAAATAAAAAAAATAAGTTCTTCAATTTCTTATATCAATGCTGATAACAGTATTGGTTTTGTGAGTGCTGATATAGGCATTAAGCAAGCAATTAAAAATGCAAAAAAAACTGGAATAGGTTTAGTGGCTATAAAAAAAAGTGGACATTACGGACTTTCAAGTTTTTATGCAGAACAAGCGGTGAATAATAGATTGATGGTTTTTTGTTTTACTAATGCACCAGCCGCTTTAGCTCCACATGGTGCAAAGAAATCTCTATTTGGAACAAACCCTATTTGTTTTGGTGTTCCTACAGGGAAAGTTCCTTTTATTTATGATGCCTCAACATCAATGATAAATAGAGGAACTATACGAAGAGCTGACAAGTTAGGTTTGAAAATTCCATACGGAGTTGCTCTTAACACAAAAGGAAAAATTACTACTAACGCTAAAGAGGCTCTGAAGGGAACTCAATTACCCATTGCAGGTTTTAAAGGTTCTGGTTTAGCTTGGATGGTTGATATTCTAAGTGGTGTTTTCACAGGCAGTAGCCATGGAGGAAAAACAAAAGATCCTTTTGATGATTTTTCAGGACCCCAAAATATGGGTCATTTATTTATTACTATTAATCCAAAAATTTTTATCGGGGATCGGTTCGTTAAAGAAATGCAGAAAAATATTAAGCTTGTCAAAAAACTTCCAAAAGCAAAAGGTTTTTCAAATATTTTATATCCAGGTGAAAGAAAAAATAAGACGTATAAAAAGAATTTAAATAAAGATATATCTATTCCTAAAAAAATTTTGAGAGAAATGGAAATATTAAATGCTAAGTAAAAAAGATATTGTTTGCCCTGAGAATTTACTTAATTTAGCTAAAACAAGAGGACCAGCAAAAGCAGTAATAGTAAACGCGGTAAAATCAGTTTCTATTGAGTCAGCAAAACAAGCTGTAGATGCAAATTTAATTATACCAGTTTTTATTGGAGACAAATCAATTATCGAGAAAAATGCTAAACAATTAAACTGGGATATTTCTAAATACGAAATAATTAATGAACCGGATGAAAACAGTACTGCTCCGATCGCTGCAAAACTTGCAAGTGAAGGTAAGGTAAAAATAATTGTTAAAGGACATATTCATACCGACGTTCTTATGAAAGCGGTTTTAAAAAGAGATTTAAATTTAATTGGGAAAAAAAGACTTAGTCATATTTGGCATATGACTTTAGAAAAAAATGATAAACCATTTATCATTACTGATGGTGCATTAAATGTATTACCAAAATTAGAAACTAAAATGCATATATTAAAAAATGCAATAGACTTTGTGAATAGAATAGGAATTGAAAAACCCAAAGTTTCAGTGCTATCAGCGACTGAAGAGGTTTTAGATAGTATGCCTAGTTCTCTAGAGGCAAACGAACTTACCAGAAGAGCAAAAGAGGAAGGTTTGAACGCAGAAGTATTCGGGCCAATGGCATTCGATAATTCAGTTTCTGAGAGAGCTGCTCAAATTAAAGGAATTAAGAATGTTGTCGCTGGTAATACAGATATACTTCTGGTTCCTAATGTAGAAACTGGAAATGCTTTAGTAAAAATGATGATTTTTTTTATGGGAGCCTGTGCAGCTGGTGTAGTGGTTGGTGGAAAAGTGCCTGTTGTAATAACAAGTAGAGCTGATGATACACAAGCAAGACTTGCTTCCATGGCTGCTGCTGTTGTTGCACTTTAATGAAAAGACTTTTATCAATTTTAATTCTAAGCGTACTTTTGTTAAATACTAGTTATTCATTTGTATTAGCTCATCACGCCAATGAAAAATACTGTTTTGATTGTATGCACAAATATAAAATAGGTGATAAGAAAAATGACACCTACAAGTTTGATATTAATTTACAAAATAACGATTTGTCTAAAAAAGTAGATGAACAACTTAAAGATAAAAAAACAGGCCTAGTAAGTTATATCTTATTTGAAAATAATAAAATTTTAGTTGATCAAAATAGAAAGAGCAAATACTTAGGCGGTTACTATCCTTCACATTCTGTAGGAAAAAGTTTAGTAAGCCTTGTTACTGGTTATGCGGTATGTGATGGTTATATAAATTCAGTTTTTAATAATATTGATTACCCAACTGTTGCTAATACCTTATACAAAAATCAAAAATTAATAAACTTACTTAACATGCAAGCGGGCGATGATCCGATTGTTGGTCAAAGATTTTACAAGAAAGATAACAGAATTAACGGTAAAGGAACTAATGTTAATTCAACTCCTATAAAATATATATTGAAAAGATACTTTGAAGGTAAAACTGGTTATAGTCCTGGAAATCATTACAACTATAGTGCTATGACAACTAATGTAATTATGAATTATGTTATTTATAAAACTGGTGATGATTGGAAAAAATTGTTACATAAGATATTTGTTGAGGATGCAAAAGTAGAAAAAA
>CACFUE010000012.1 GCA_902569465.1 uncultured Pelagibacteraceae bacterium
AGATGGAAATCTTTCAGTATCAGGCTGGAAAGAAAATTTAGAAATTAAAACCACAGATTATTTAAAAGAAGTAAATGATTTTGGCGTTAGCAGAATTATTTTTACAGACATAAATAGAGATGGAATGAAAACTAGCCCCAACTTAGATGAGAGTGTGAAAATTGCAGAGCTTTCTAATTGTCCTGTTGTTATTTCAGGAGGTGTTTCTTCAATAAATGACGTTAAGATGGCTAAAGAGTTAAATAATAAAAAAATCGAAGGTATTATTGTTGGTAAAGCTATTTACGATGGTGATATTAATCTTAATGAGTTAGCAAAGGAAATTAATGCTTAAAAATAGAATTATACCTTGCCTTGATGTTAAAGACGGAAGAGTTGTTAAAGGTATTAACTTTGTTGAATTAAAAGATGCTGGGGATCCAGTAGAACAAGCTAAAATTTATAGTGACGGTGGCGCTGATGAGATTTGTTTTCTTGATATTACCGCTTCAAATGAAAATAGAGAAACGATAATTGATATCGTTAGAAAAACTGCAAAAGAATGTTTTGTTCCTTTAACTGTTGGAGGTGGAGTTAGAACTATTCAAAATATTACTGATTTATTGTTAGCTGGCGCAGATAAAGTCTCCATTAATACTGCCGCTGTAAAGAATGTCGACTTTGTTAAGGAAGCTTCAAAGAAATTTGGATCTCAATGTATTGTTGTAGCGATCGATGCAAAAAAAGTTTCTGAAAATAAATGGGAAGTGTTTACACATGGTGGAAGAAATAAAACTGGTATCGATGCAGTGGAATTTGCAAAAAAAGTAGAGGAAAATGGAGCCGGAGAAATTTTATTAACTTCGATGGATAAAGATGGAACTAAATCTGGTTATGATGTTGATTTATTAAAAACAATTACAAATAGTACTAATATTCCGGTAATAGCCTCTGGAGGAGTCGGAAGTCTAAATCACTTATATGATGGCATAGTTAAAGGTGGAGCAAGTGCAGTTTTAGCGGCTTCTATTTTTCATTATGGCGAATATAAAATCAAAGATGCTAAAGAATATTTGAATTCTAAAAATGTATCAGTAAGGTTATAAAATGTTTGAAAACTTAGAACAATTAATTAAAACAATCAGGGAGAGAAAAAATTCTTCTCCAGATAAATCTTATACTAATAAACTTTTGAACGATAAAAACCTAAGTGTTTCAAAAGTAAAAGAGGAAATAGGCGAATTAATAGAATCTGTGGAAAAAAATTCAAATAAGGTACACGAAGCTGCAGATGTGGTTTATCATTTGATGGTTTACTTAGAGGCTAACAATATAAAAATTGAAGATGTGATGAACGAACTTAAGAAAAGACAAAAATAATGAGTTACGATAAAAATAATATATTTGCTAAAATTCTAAGAGGAGAAATTCCGTGTAAAAAAGTTTATGAAAATGATCACGTTTTAGCTTTTCATGATATTAATCCTCAAAAGAAAGTTCATGTTTTAGTTATTCCTAAAGGTGAATACGTAGATCTTAATGATTTCAACAGCAAAGCTTCAGATATTGAAATTGTAGAATTAAACAAAGCAGTGACGCATGTCGCAAACTTAATGGGTGCAAAAGATAAAGGATATCGAGCTTTAACTAATATTGGAAGTGACGGCGGTCAGGAAGTTCCTCATTTACACTATCATATATTCGCCGGTGAAAAGATCGGAAAGATGGTCAGCTGATGGTTTCAAGAGTGAAAAGATATTTTTTAGAAATTAGAGATTTTTCAAAAACAGTTGATTTAAACCTTCCAGAAAATTTTCAAATTATTTTGGATGATAAAGATAATTTTCACTTAAATAGATTTTTTTATAAACAAATTGGTGTAGATCATTATTGGAGAGACAGATTGTTATGGTCTGATAGTGAATGGGTAAAATATGTTACCAATAAAAATTTAGAGACTCATATTCTTAAAAAAGGTGAAGATCTAGTAGGATATTACGAACAAGAATATCATCCTGAATCAAACGAAGTAGAGCTTATTAATCTAGGAGTACTAAAAGAATTCAGAGGTTTGAAGCTTGGCTCAACACTTGTAAACCACGCTATCGCAAGCGCATCAAGAAAAAATCCTGAAAGAATGTGGGTTCATACTTGTAGTTTAGACCACAAACACGCATTACAAAATTATAAATCCAAAGGTTTTGAAATTTTTAAAGAAGAAGAAATTGATTTTGTAGCTTAGTTTATTTCAGGCACTTTAAAGGTACCTTTTTTAAAAACATCATTTTTAGCAATAATGTTTAGGGAGAAATTTATATTGTTATTGTATTGATCTTTTATCTCCCACCCTTTCAAATCTAGATTTTTTTTGTCGAAAAAAACTGTAATTTCGTTATCACCAAAATAAACAAGCTTAATTATTTGATTTGTTAACTCTAGTTTCCCTGATTGCACAATTTCTAAAAGTTTATCTTTATATAAAATATTTAAGAACGGAGATTTTGAAATTGGATAATGGTAAGTTTTATTATACCTTTTTTGTGTTATTGCTAATCTCTTATTATTAATAACTAGCTCTTTTTTCTTGTCATCAAAATAATTACATTTTAATTTTCCAGGAAACTCTAAAAGACAACTGCCTTTTTCTGTTTTTTCATTAATTAATTGATCAAATGTAAATTCTAACGAGTTTAAGCTATTTAATTGCGCAACTATTTGGTCTTTCTCGTTAGCTAATAAACTCGTTGTTATTATTAGAAAAAACGAGATTAAAAATGTTTTTTTAAAGAACTTCACGTTTACCAACATGATTTGCTTTACTTACAATACCTTTTTCTTCCATCATATCAATAATTCTAGCAGCTCTATTATATCCGATCTGTAATTTTCTCTGTAAGAAACTTGTAGAGGCTTTTCCCTCGCTTTTGATAATTTCTACAGCTTGATTAAATAATTCATCCTCATCACCTTCATTCCCAGGGGTTAATGAGCTTTCAGTTGTTTCTTGGGAAGTAATTTCTTCCATATAATCTGGCTCTCCCTGAGCTCTTAACGAGTTTGTAATTTTCTCAATTTCTTTTTCAGAAACATAAGGACCATGAATTCTAATTATTCTGTTTGCTGATGACATGAATAACATGTCTCCTTTCCCAAGTAATTGTTCAGCACCCTGCTCTCCTAAAATTGTTCTACTATCAATCTTGGAGCTAACTTGAAAAGATATTCTTGTTGGGAAATTCGCTTTTATTGTGCCTGTTATTACATCAACACTTGGTCTTTGCGTAGCCATGATGATATGAATACCGGCGGCTCTGGCCATTTGAGATAATTTTTGAATGTAGTTTTCAATTTCTTTTCCAGCTACAAGCATTAAGTCTGACATCTCGTCAACTACTACAACGATGTAAGGCATTTTAAGTTTGTGCTTTGCATTATAGCCATCAATGTTTCTAACCCCTACCTTGCTCATTAATTTATATCTGCTGTTCATTTCTTTTACTGTCCATGATAAAGCCGATGTAGCTTTCTTAGCATCGGTAATAACCGGAGTTAATAAATGAGGTATTCCTTCGTAAGTAGATAGCTCTAACATTTTTGGATCGATTAAAATAAATTTACAAAGATCTGGACTTAGTTTGTAAAGTAAAGAAACAATTATTGTATTGATACAAACAGACTTTCCTGAACCAGTGGTACCTGCAATTAAAAGATGAGGCATTGAGGTTAAATCACCAACAATTGGCATTCCTGAAATACTTTTACCTAATGCTATCGGAAGTCTCACATCTTTTTTTTGAAACTTATCGTAAGAAATTATTTCTCTCAGTGATACACCTTCTCTTTCCTCGTTCGGAATCTCTATTCCAACTGTGTTTTTTCCTGGTATGACGGAAACTCTTGTGGAAGTTGAGCTAGTATTTCTTGCTAAATCCTCAGATAAATTAATAATTTTTGATACTTTTACACCGGGTGCTGGCTCGAATTCATAAAGGCTTACTACAGGTCCGTTATTAATTGTTTTAATTTTTCCATCTATACCAAAGTCTAATAATATTTTTTCCATAAACGCACTATCAGGACGATTTTTATTACCATCAGAACTAAGCTTGGATAAATTTTTTTCTAAATAATTTATATCCGGTAATTTATACTTGTTTTTAACAACAACCTGATCTGATTTGGGACTCATATCTGTATCAAATAAAAATGATTGTTGTGGTTTTTCTAATGTTTGAGGCTGATCTTCAATATTAATTTTATTAAAATCTGGCTCAATATTCTCTACATGCTTTCTTCTAAAAAGTGAAATAATTACGGAGAATACTTTTTTATAATTTATATCCGCTGAAAATGAAAAAAAAATTATAGTTAATAAAAGCAGTCCATAAATTGAGTATGTGTTGTCTATCCAGGGAGCCCAACTATTAATAAAGTTATAAGTAATTTTTCCAACAAAACCTGAATTGCCATTATCGATTAGCCAAAAAGAATTATCGAAAGTTAAATAGATAAAAACTGTGCCTACAGTTAAATAGGCTATAACTAGAAATAATTTTAAAATTATTCGTTTTAATTCTTTCTTGATTATTAAATCTAATCCCCAAAATAAAAAATTAAGTAATAACAAAAAAGAAGCCAACCCAAAACTCTGTAATAAAAAATCTGCAATGCTGCTTCCATAAATCCCAAAAAAATTCTGGATCTCGAAGCTCCTATCTCCATAAATAAATGAAGGATCTTCAGGAGAATATGTTGTAAAAGCTATTGCGAGTGCGACACTTGATAAAACTAAGATTAAACCTAGTAATTCAAAGGTTCGCTTTTTCAAAAAATTTGTTACACTATCTAAAAAGTTTGTATTCATTACGAATCGATTACGTACTTTTTACCATTTTTATGAAAGTGTTAAAAATTTTTATATGACAAAACAGAGAATATGCATTGTTGGAGACGGTCTATCAGGCTTAATGACAGCTGTAGTTTTAGCTAAAGTGCCGGGTATAGAGGTAAACTTAATAGCTAAAAAAGGCATAAAAAACGCAGATAAAAGGACTACTGCTATTTCAGATACAAACTATAAGTTCATTAATCAAAATATTAAAAGCTTGGGAGAAAAGTTGTTCTGGCCATCTAAAAAAATTGAGCTTTTTTATGAAACTTCTAAAGACAATATAAATTTTTTAAATCTAAATGAAGCAAATTCAAATCTTATGTATGTTTTTGAAAATGATAAAATTAAAAGTGTATTATTGAAAGAAATTTCAAAAAATAAAATTAGATTAATCAGAAAGGATATAAAAAACTTAGATGAATTAAAAAATTATGATTTAATTATTCTATGTATAGGCGGACAATCAAAATTTTACAATAACATAACAAAAATTAGATCCATCAAGAAAGATTATAAAGAAATAGCTATTACAGGATATGTAAAACACAAATTTAAGACACTCAACACAAGCCAATTTTTTTTAAAAGATGGCCCGCTAGCTATACTTCCTTTTTCAAAAAATTACTTCTCTTTTGTTTGGAGCGTAAAAAAATATTTTTTCGAAAATAATTCACAAAAAATTTCAACTTTAGTTAAAAACAAAATATTAGAAATATTGAAGAATAAACAAGATATCACTATTAGTAATATTCAGTCGTATCCTATTTCTCTTAGTTTAAGGAGACAGTACCATCAAAAAAATATATTAATTCTTGGTGAGGGTTTGCACACTATTCATCCTGTAGCTGGTCAAGGTTTTAATCTAGTCTTAAGGGATATAAAAAAACTAAAAGAAATTATTAAATATTACGTGGGTTTAGGTATTTCTATTAAAAATAGCTATGCGTTAAATGACTTTTATAATAGCAGAAAACCTGAAAATACTATCATGAGTTTAGGCGTTGATGCTACTCACAGCTTCTTTAAACAAAATAAATATTTAGATCCCTTTAAAGAAATAATTGTAAAAAATATAAAGAATAACGAGACATTAAAAAAATTTAGTAAAATAATCTCTAATCGAGGTTTATCATTATAATTCAATGAACATTTACGCTTTATCATCGGGTAGAGGTCCCTCTGGAATAGCTATTGTTAGAATATCAGGCAGTGAAACACTAAAGATTTGTCAAAATTTAACGAAGTTAAAAGATATAAAGTCAAATGGAGTAAATTTTTGTAAGTTTTATGACCCTAAAAACAATAATGTGATCGATCCAGAGGCTCTATTATTGTGGTTTCCTAGGCCAAATAGCTATACTGGGGAAGACTTGGCAGAATTACAAATCCATGGCAGTAATGCAGTTATAAACGCCTTATTGAGAGTTCTGTCAGAGCAAAAAAACTGCAGATTAGCTGAACCAGGAGAATTTACAAAACTTGCTTTTGAAAATGATAAAATTGATTTACTTAAAGCAGAAAGTATAGGTGATCTTATCCACTCTGAGACAGAACTACAAAGACAACAGGCAGTTAAATTAGTTCAGGGCAATGCATCAAATTATTATAACGATTTGAGAGAAAAAATAATAAAATCACTTGCTTTTATAGAAGCAAAAATTGATTTCGCAGAGGAGGATCTTCCAGAAAAAGTACTAAAAGATGTACACAAATCAATTAAAGAAATTCATTCAGAAATTATAAAAATAATTGAAGATAATAAAGTTGGAGAAAAAATTAGAGATGGTTTTAGGGTTTCAATTACAGGAGAAGTTAATGCAGGAAAATCATCATTACTAAATATACTTTCAAAAAGAGAAGTAGCAATAGTGTCAGATGAGGCTGGTACGACTAGGGATGTTATAGAAACCTATTTAAATTTGGATGGTTACCCTGTAATTCTGGCTGATACTGCTGGTATAAGAGAAGCTAAAAATGAAGTTGAAAAAAAAGGTATTTCTTTAGCGTTAGGAAAATCAAAAGAAGCAGATTTAAATATAATAGTCATTGATAATTCATCAAAAAAAATTAACAAAGAAATACAGAATATGATTAATAAAGATACTATAATTTTTTTAAATAAATCAGATGTTTCAGATAAACAAAATCATAAATTTAATGTTGATACAGTTTTAGCTTCAGTAAAAAATAATAAAAATATCGACAAATTAATAGATTTGGTTAAAGCTAAGTTAAGCAAAAAATTTACATCCAATGATAGCGCTTTAATTACTAGAGAAAGGCACAGAGTTAAGCTCAATGATTGTTTAAAAGAAATTGATAAGTTTCTTAAAAAAGATCAAAACAAAGACCTTGAGTTAGCAGCAGAAGACCTAAGAATGGCCACACGACATCTTGGTGGCATCGTCGGTAAGGTAGATGTGGAAGAAATACTTGGATCTATATTCAAAGACTTCTGTATCGGTAAATAAAATACTTCTTGTATTCTTAATCTAGAGGTTTACATTCATAGAATGACAAAACAAAGCTATGATGTAGTAGTTATAGGTGGAGGACACGCTGGATGTGAGGCAGCAGCAGCTTCCGCTAGAATGGGCGTAAATACTGCTCTTTTTACACATAAAATCGAGACTATAGGGGAAATGTCGTGTAATCCCGCTATAGGAGGACTTGGAAAAGGACATCTTGTGAGAGAAATCGATGCTTTAGATGGTGTGATGGGTGTCGTAGCTGATAAATCAGGTATTCAATTTAGATTATTAAATAGAAGTCGTGGCCCAGCAGTGCAAGGACCAAGAACTCAGTCAGATAGAGCTCTTTACAAAGAGCATATGCAAAAGATTTTATTAAATTATGAAAATTTAGAGGTTGTAGCCGATCCAGTAGTAAAATTCTTATTTGATAACAACAAAGTTATAGGATTCATTTGCCAGAGCGGTAAAGAAATAAGAACTAAAGAACTAATCCTCACTACGGGTACTTTTTTGAATGGTTTAATACATATAGGTGAAACACAGATACCAGCTGGTCGGTATGATGAAAAACCATCTACCGGTTTAAGTGAGCAACTAGCGAAATTTAAAATGCAAATTGGAAGATTAAAAACCGGTACGCCACCTAGACTAGATGGCGATACAATTAATTATGATGACTTAGAAATGCAACCTGCTGATGATGATCATTATTATTTCTCTTTCTTGACGAACAATATCAATAATAAACAGATTAAATGTGGGATGACTTACACAAATAATGATGTTCATAAAATTATTAGCGATAACATTTCAAGAAGCGCTATGTATTCAGGTAACATAAAAGGAGTAGGGCCTAGATATTGTCCATCTATTGAGGATAAAATTGTAAAGTTTAAGGAAAAAGAAAAACATCAAATTTTCCTAGAACCAGAGGGATTAAAGGACAATACTATTTACCCAAATGGTATATCAACTTCTCTTCCAGAGGAGATACAGCTTAAAATATTAAGCAAAATTAAGGGTTTAGAGCATGTTAAGATGAAGAGGGCTGGTTACGCGATTGAGTATGATTACGTGGATCCAAGGGAGCTAAAAGCAACCTTAGAAACCAAAAAAATTAATGCTTTATTTCTTGCTGGACAAATTAACGGAACTACAGGGTATGAAGAAGCTGCAGCTCAAGGTTTGATAGCAGGGATTAATGCGGCGTTAAAAATTGGAAATCAAGAGGAGTTCATTTTAGATCGATCAACTTCTTATATTGGTGTTATGATTGATGACCTCATTACCAAAGGAGTTACAGAACCTTATAGAATGTTTACATCTAGAGCTGAATATAGACTATCGTTAAGAGCCGATAATGCCGATCAAAGACTTACCGATTTCGGAATTAATTTAAATTTAGTGAAATCCGAGAGAAAGAAAATATTTAACGAAAAGAAAAAAAATATTTTTGCTCTTAATAAGATTTTAAAAAATAATTATTTAACTCCTAATCAAGCTAAAAAATTTGAAATTAAAATTGCTATGGATGGAGTCAAAAGATCTTGTTTAGAGATTATGGGTCAGCGAAAAGTAAATATGGCAAAAATAAGGCAAGCATTTCCTGATATTCCTAACTTTCCAAGGTTGATAGAAAACCAAGTTGTAACAGATGCGCATTATATGGGTTACTTGGAAAGACAAGACAGAGATATCGAGTCTTTTAAAAAAGATGAGTCCGTCATTATACCTGAGGGAATAAATTATGAAAAACTAAGCGGCCTATCTAACGAGATCAAGAGTAAACTCCTTCAAGTTAAGCCTAAAACATTAGGCCAAGCTATTCGTATAGATGGTGTAACGCCAGCAGCAATAATTATTCTTCTTTCACACATTAAAAAACTTAGATATAAAGCTACTGCTTAATGCAGGATCCCGAAGTCATAAATATTCTTAAAAAAGATCTAAATTTTTCTGATCAATCTATTGAAAAGCTTAAAGATTTTACAAAACTGGTTTTAAAGGAAAATAAAAATCATAATTTAATTGCAAAAAGTACGGAAAATCAAATTTGGTCAAGACACGTGCTTGACTCAGCTCAATTGGTCAAATTTGTTGATTTCAGTTGCAAGTCCTTGGCTGATTTAGGCACTGGTGCTGGTTTTCCAGGTCTTGTAATAGAAATATTCAATAAAAATAAGGCTTTTCACGTGAAATTGTATGAAAAATCGCCGGTAAAGAGGAAATTTCTAATGAGAACGATTAAGGATTTAAGTCTAAATGCAGAGGTTTTAGGGGATATCAGAGACGAGAAGATAGATGCAGATATAATAATTTGCCGAGCCTTTAAAAAATTAGACAATATAATACAAGTTTCACGTGAAATTGCTAAAAAGCCACATAAATTGATCATTTTAAAAGGTCAAAATGCACAGGAAGAGATAAATAAATCTTTTAAAAATAAAAAATACCCTTATAAATTGGAGAAGAGTATGACGAATATTAATTCTAAAATAGTTTTGATTAACATAAGTTAAAAATGGGAAAATTAACTACATTAGCGGTCATAAATCAGAAAGGTGGAGTAGGTAAGACAACCACAGTTATAAATTTAGCAGCTTCACTGTCCATTTTGGGTCATAATAATTTAGTTATAGATCTAGATCCGCAAGGGAACGCCACAACGGGTTTAGGAAAAAGCAACAGCGATGAAACTAAAAATATTTATAACCTTTTAATAAAAAAAATAAATATCAATAACGTAATACAAAAAACAGAAATTGAAAATCTAGATTTAATAGGTTCTCACGTTAATTTATCTGGTCTCGAAGTAGAAACTGCAAATGACTCTAATAGAGCATTTTTATTAAAAGAAATTCTTAATGCTGAGAAGAATGGACTTTTAAAAAAGTACGATAATATTTTTATTGACTGTCCTCCATCTTTAAGTCTTTTAACTATCATGGCCTTAGTAGCCAGTGATGAATTATTAGTACCACTTCAAACAGAATTCTTTGCCTTAGAAGGTATTACGCAACTTGTAAAAACTATTGACAGAATCAAAGAAAATCTGAATCCTAATTTAGAGATTAGAGGTATTTTATTAACTATGTTTGACAAAAGGAATAAATTATCCTCAGAGGTTGATAGAGAAGCAAGAAATTATTTCAAAGAAAAAGTTTACCAAACTGTAATACAAAGGAATGTAAGATTGTCCGAAGCTCCCTCACATGGTTTGCCTTGCGTAGTTTACGATAAGAATTGTGTTGGTAGTAAATCTTATTTTAAACTTGCTGAAGAATTTATTAAAAACAATCAAATTGAGAGTGCCGCATGAATGCTAGTAGAAAGAAAGGTTTAGGCAGAGGGCTATCAGCATTATTTGGAGATTCGTCTCCTAAAGAAAAAAACCAAAATGCTAGACAAAATAATATGATATCTATTGCAGATTTATCCAGAAATCCTTATCAACCAAGACAAAATTTTAAAGAAGAAAAACTCGAGGAATTAGCTAATTCTATAAGGAAAAATGGGATTATCCAGCCTATTGCAGTAAGACCTAGTAAATCAAGTTCAGGAAAATATGAAATTGTAGCTGGTGAGAGAAGATGGCTTGCTGCTCAAAGAGCTGGTTTGCATGAAATCCCAGTTTCAATATTAGATTTATCAGATGTCGAGTCATTAGAGGTTGCGATTGTAGAAAATATTCAACGAGACGATTTAAATCCAATTGAAGAGGCTAAAGGTTATAAAAGATTAAATGAGGAATTCGATTACGATCATGAAAGTATTTCTAAGCTAATGTCCAAAAGCCGAAGTCACATAAGCAATACCTTGAGATTACTAACTTTGCCAAAGGACGTAGTTGCAATGTTAGAGGAAGGCACTTTAACATCGGGCCAGGCAAGACCATTAATAGGTATTGCCAATGCATCTTCAATTGCAGAAGAGATTGTATCCAAGAATTATAGCGCAAGAAAAGTTGAATATTTAACAAGAACTAAAAAAAATAAAGGAGAAAAAACAATTGATTCTAATGTTTTAAAAGTACAAGAAAAAATAGAACGAAGTCTTGGATTGAAAGTAAACATTGTTAATAAAAAAAATAATTCAGGAAAAATTTCAATTGAATATAAAGATTTAGATCAATTTGAGTTAATTTCAGATTTACTAACTAAGCATTAGCCATCTGGCAAATATCTAGAATTAGTTTTTTTAATAAAACATTACTGTTTATTTTTGAATTCGTTTTAACCTTCTTTTCAATGTCATAGGTATTACTTAAAATAGAGTTAATCTTTTGTTCATCCCATTTTTTTAATTGTGCTAAAATATTCGGTTTATCTTTCCAAAATATTGGGGGTTTTAGAGTTTTTAATGCCTCTTCTAAATTCGAATTTACGCTTAATTTGTTAATTTCTTTCAATTTTGTTAATCTTTGATTAATGAGGTTTAAATAAAATATAAATTTATCTAGGTCTATGACTGTATTGCATAGCAATGTATTTGTTTTAGTTTTGTTGCCCATTAATGCTTCGTCTTTAAGCAAATTAAAATCATCATTAATCTTAGTGTTTAATAAAACCTCTAATTTTTCAGTATCTAATTTCTTATTTTGAAAATAAGAAATTATTTTCTCTAGTTCGTTATTAACCTTTACTCTGTCAAGGTTACAATTATCTAATATCAAATTGATATTCTGCGCTGTCAGTCCTTGAAACCCTTTCAGTCTGTTATGAATAATTTTTTTTATACTAATTTCATTATCCATATAACATGCAACGATTGCACAATCTTTACTTTTCTCGTAGTAGTTTCTTATTTTTGATTTTTTTTCAATACCTAGTTTCTCAGCTTCACTAATAAGCTCTGCAGGATTTTTTTGCTTTAATTCTTGTAAGTTCATGAGATTTTTTGTTTTAGGAAAGTAATAAAAATATATGTCTTTTTAAAAAAATTTCAACCCTTAATTATATCGGCTTAAATATAACTATAAATATTACAACAATTAGTAAAATTGTTGGAATTTCATTAAAAATCCTAAAGAATCTAGATGATTTTTGATTATTGTCCAAAGCAAAATCGTTTAGATATTTTCCTAGTGAGAAATGATAAAAAGTTAAAATTACTACAGATACGGTCTTTATTTGCATCCAGAGTTCTGCAAAAACAGAAAAACCGACACTATGGATTAGTAATACACCAAATAACCAAGATAGTAACATTGCTGGCATCATGATATAATTGTAAAGTTTTCTTTCCATTACTTTAAAAACTTTTTTTTGTGAATCATGATCAGCTTCTGAATGATAAACGAATATTCTTGGTAAGTATAGTAAGCCTGCCATCCAAGATATTACAGCTACTAAATGTAAAGATTTAAATAGAAGATATAAATTCATTTTATAAATATTTTTTCACTAATTTTTCGAATAATTTAATGTGATCAGAGTTGTCGTTTAGACATGGGATTAAATCAAAGTTCTTGCCACCTTTATCAATAAAACTTTCTCTTGCTTGTATATTTATCTCTTCTAAAGTTTCAACACAGTCTGAGGCAAAACCAGGGCAGATTACTAATAAATTTTTTACTCCTTCACTTGGTAGAGACTCTATTGTTTTATCTGTGTAAGGAGTTAACCACTCCTGTGGCCCAAATCTTGACTGAAAAGAAGTTTTAATTTCTATTTCTGAAAATTTTTCTTTTAATAATCTGGTAGTTTTATGACAGTAACAGTGATAAGGGTCACCCTTATCAAAATAAGATTTTGGAATACCATGATAAGAAGATAAAATAAGATCCGGCTTCCAATTAATTTCGTTAATTTTTTTATTTATACTATTTACAAGCGCATCAATGTACAAGGGCTCGCTTTCATAGTGAGGTATTATCTGTAAACTTGGCTGCCACCGCATTTTCATTAGTGTTCTATAAACTTCATCACAAACTGTTGCTGTGGTAGCAGATGCATATTGTGGATATAAAGGTAATACAATTAGATTTTCGCATCCATTTTTTTGAAGCTCTATTAATTTAGACTTAATGCTTGGGTTCCCATATCTCATCGCAAATTCAACAATGGTTTTCTCATCACTAATTTTCTTGCTTAGCTCGCTTGATTGTTTTTTTGTGTAATATAATAAAGGTGACTCATTAGTATCCTTTCTCCATATTTGTTTATAAGCGTGGGCTGTTTTAGATGGCCTGAAGGTTAAAATAAATAAGTTAAGAATTATTTGCCAAACTATAGGATTAACTTCTATCACTCTCCGATCAGATAAAAACTCTTTTAGATATTTACGTATATCTAGCCAACTTGTTGAGTCTGGTGTTCCAAGATTAATTATCAATATACCTGTTTTGCCAAATTTAACCTCTGGGTGATCTTTGTTCATTAGAAGTTCCTATAAAATTTTATTAGTTTATCTACTTTATCAGGATCGGTTTCAGGAAGTAAACCATGACCTAAGTTAAATATATATGGAGTATCTTTAAAAGCTTGGATGTATTTAGTCGCTTCTCTATGAATTTTGATACTTGATTTATATAATACCTTTGGGTCCATCCCGCCTTGGATTACAACATCTTTAAGTTTTTTTTTAGCCCACAGCGGATCTATCTCGTAATCGAGGTTAATTCCATCAGGTTTTACTAAATTATTAAAAGTTTCATAATTTTCCTTTAAACCTTTAGGAAAACAAATACTGGGAACATTATATGTTTTGCAGAATTTTACTAACTCGGAGTTTGGTGAGTAACTGAACTTTGTTAAGTTTTCATTGGGAATTAATCCTGACCAAGAGTCAAAAATTTGAACAACATCAGCGCCTGCATTAATTTGATTTTTAATATGTAGACGTAAATATTGAGTCAGATCATTTAAAATTTGATCAATTAGAAGCTTATTTTTATTTAATTTACTCGTATTAATTTTATTATTATCTTTTTTCAGATCTAACATATATATCAATAGTGTCCACGGAGCACCTACAAATGATATTAAAGATTTTTTTATGTCAAGTCTTTTTCGTGTAATATTGATCGCTTTATAAACTGGGTCCAGTTTTTTAGAAAATTCTTTTTCATTATTATTTCTAAATTTTTTAAAGTTAAATTCACTCAACTTTGGACTTTTATTTTTTATAAAAGTAACTTCTTGTCCTAAAGCATAAGGAACCATTAGTATATCTGAAAAAATTATAGCTGAGTCTAAATCAAATCTTTTTATAGGTTGGAGTGATATCTCTGAACTTATTTCACTATTTAAACACAATTCAACAAAATTTTTATTTTCATTTCTTATTTTTCTAAACTCTGGTAGGTATCTCCCAGCTTGTCTCATAAACCAAACGGATTTGCAAAGATTTTTATTTTTTAAAATTTTATTAAGATTGCTCATATAATATAAATAGTTTTTAAGAGTATAGTTTAAATATTAGGCCATGTTTAATGCTGATATAACTTTTTATACATGTTTAATACATAGATAAGTTAACAAGTTTTTAAAAAAAGCTCTAATTTGCAGTCTTTATTAATTATATAAACACTAGTAAAACAACATTATCAACATCGAATAAAATGTTAAAATAATGTGGATTTGTGTTAACTTTTTTTTTAACAACGAACAGAAAGTGAAAAAATCCAAGTTATTATAAATTTATTAACAAGATTATGAACGAAAAATACAATGTATATCTTGTGTCTGACTCAACAGGTGAAACCTTAGACAGGATTTTTTTATCATTAAAATCCCAATTTGCAAATTTTGATTATGAAAAAAAAGAGTTTGCATTTGTAAGAACAGAGCAACAAATCGATAAGATAATTAAAGAATGTGTCAAGTTAGAGAATTCTATTATATTATATACAATTGTTGAAACTAAGTTAGCTAAGTATATAGCAAATCAAAGTGAAAAAAAAAACGTACCTTGTTTTGGTATATTAGGAAATTTAATCTTAAGTTTTTCAAAACTCCTTAATCAAAAAGCGATTCATAAACCAAGCGCCCAGCATGTTCTTGATGATGATTATTATAAAAGGATAGAGGCAATCCAATTTACGATGGCACATGATGATGGTAAAAAAGTAGATGACCTTGAAAATGCGGATGTGATTTTGCTCGGAGTGAGCAGGACAAGCAAAACACCAACATCAATTTATTTAGCTAACAGAGGTTACAAAACTATAAACATACCTTTAGTGTTAGATCAAAATATACCTGAGGACCTAAAATCAAATAAAAAAGCCTGTATTATTGGTCTTGTAGCTGATCCAGAACGATTAGCTGACATTAGACGTAATAGAGTTGCAATTATGAAAGATCAGAATTTAAAAGAATACACTAACATAGAATCTATTAAAAAAGAGGTAAATGACTCAAAATCTCTTTTTAAAACAAATAATTGGCCAATAATTGACGTTACTAGAAGATCTGTAGAAGAAACAGCGGCATCAATATTGAAAATAATTGAGATTAAAAAAAATACATGAAGATAATATTAGCTTCAAAAAGTGGCGTGAGAAAAAAGATTTTGGATGATCATGGTGTTGAATCTGAAGTAGTGGTGTCAAATGTTGACGAAGACGAGATTAAAATATCGCTTCTTTCAGAGGGAGCCGATCCATTATCTATATCGAAAAATTTAGCAGAAATAAAATCAATTAAAGTTAGTAATAAAAATCCTGATAAGCTAGTATTAGGAGCAGATAGTGTAATTTCCTTAAATAATGATCTAATTAATAAACCACGTTCAAGAGAAGAGGCGTTTTCTATTCTCAAAAAATTGAATAATTCAAAACATTATTTAATCAGTTCTGTTTGTATTTCAAAAAACGGATCAATGATTTGGAACCATTCAGACTCATCAGAGTTAAAAATGAAAAATTTGACAGATAACGAAATAAAAGATTATCTAAATAAGATAAAGACTGAAACCTTATTGGCTTATGGTGTTTACCAAGTTGAGGCTGACGGCATTGAATTATTTGACTATATTAAAGGTGATCACAACTCAATTATGGGACTGCCAATAAAAGATATAATAAACTATATTAACCAATATAAAAAATGACAAAAAAATTTGGAATTATCGGTAACCCAATTAAACATTCTTTATCACCAGTGCTACATAATTATTGGTTTAATAAATATAAAATAGACGCAACATACTCAATAATAGAAACAAACGAAGCTGAGTTATCAGAAATTGAAAAAAAATCAAAAATAAAGATTTAAGAGGAGTAAATGTTACTCTCCCTTTTAAACAAAAGATTGTATCAAATGTTGATATTCTTATTAACGATGCTAAGGAAACAAATTCAGTAAATACAATTTATCTCGATGATCAAGGAACAGTTATTGGAGAAAATACAGATGTATTTGGTTTACAAGCTGCTTACTTGAAAGAAATGGATAATGTAGCAAATAAGAATGCGTTAGTTATTGGAGCGGGGGGTGTATCTCCCTCAGTAATCTTATCTTTACAGAAGTCTGGTGTTAGAGAAATATCAATAATTAATAGAACTAAGGAAAAATGTATTTTTTTAAAAAAAAAATTTAAAAAATTAAAAATTCTTGAGTGGGATAATTTACAAAGAGAATTCGAAAATTACGATATCGTAATTAACGCTACAAGTTTGGGATTAAAAGACGGAAAAGACTTCAGTTTTAAATTTGAGAGATATAAAAAAGACTTAATTTATATTGATACGATATACAATCCTTTGCAAACTAATACTTTAAAATACTTAAAGTCAAAAGACGTGAAAGTTTTTAACGGATTGGATATGTTTATTTATCAAGGGCAGAAATCATTTTATTTATGGAATAAAATCAATCCAGAAATCGATCAAGAATTAGTAGAACTTTTATTATCT
>CACFUE010000013.1 GCA_902569465.1 uncultured Pelagibacteraceae bacterium
GGACAACAAACATCTTCATATGTTAAGTTATTACAAAATCTCTTCTTTACTTGGAAATGATAAGGCAAATTTTTTAAACTCCATTATCTTAAACGCTGTTTATTTGATTCTTATAATTCCTGGTTTATATTTTATTGATAGCCCTATATTAAGCAGATGTTGGTTTTTCATACTTTTGTTTATTTACATTATTGGATATCTTCGACTTTATCGTTTAACAAAAAATTAAATTGTTATATAAAACATCGATTAATAGTACGGGCAAGTGGAGAAATTGGCAAACTCGCCAGTCTTAGAAACTGGTGCCTTACGGCTTGTCGGTTCAAGTCCGACCTTGCCCACCATTAAATTATGAAAGTAGAAGTAAAATTAAAAAAAGGTCTTAGAACAATTTTATCTATATTAGTTGATAAAAAAAGGATTCAGGCAAAGATGAATGAGAGACTTAATGAGTTACAAAAAGAGGTCACTCTAAAAGGTTTTAGGCCAGGAAAAGTTCCTCCTGCGGTTATAAAAAGTCAATTTGGAAAATCAATTTATGGAGAAGTGGTTGATAAAATTTTAAGAGAGACATCAACAAAAGCTATTGACGAAAAAAAATTAAAAGTTGCTGGTCAACCTAAAATTGATCTTAAACAATTTGGAGAAGGGAAAGATTTAAACTATGAACTTCAAATTGATTGTTTACCAAAAGTTGAATTGAAGAGTTTCGAAAAATTTAAAGCTACAGATTATAAAATTAAAATTGAAAACAAAATCGTTGAAGAAAAATTAAAGCAAATCGCTTCACAAAATAAACAATTTGAGGACAAAAAAGAAAATGAAAAAGCAGTATTAGGAGATCAAGTTGTTTTTGATTACTCTGCAACAGTTGATGGTAATAAATTTGAAGGAAGCGAAGGAAAAGGTGTCCAAATTGAATTAGGTAAGGATCTTTTTTTAAAAGGTTTTGACGAGCAATTGGTTGGATTAAAAAAAGGTGATGAAAAAACAATTAATGCAACATTACCCTCAAACCATCCGAAAAAAGAACTAGCAAATAAAAAAACAAAATTTCTTTGTAAAATATCTAATATAAAAAAATCTTTAGGAAGCAAGATTGATGATAATCTTGCAAAAATGATGGGCGCGAAAGATGTAAAAGATTTAAAATTATTAATTGAAAAACAAATTTCAAGTCAATATTTGCAAGCATTAAATTCAATTTCTAAAAAGGAAATTCTTGATCAAATTGAGAAAAGCCATCAAATAGATTTGCCACAAAATCTTATTGATCAAGAAATTTCAATTATGACACAAAATTTAAAACCAGAGCAAAAAGATAAACACAAAACGAAGAACGAAAAGTTAGCTAAATCAAGAATTAAGTTAGGATTATTGTTAAATGAATATGGAGAAAAAAATAATCTTAAAGTAACTGATGACGAAGTAAGAGCAGAAATTCAGAAACAAATAAAAGGAATGCCAGGACAAGAAAAATTTGTATTAGAATATTATCAAAAAAACCCCAGTGCTTCTCAAAGTTTAAAAGGATCTTTATATGAGGAAAAAATATTAAATTTAATCAAATCAAAAATAAAATTAAATACAAAGGAAATTGACACAAAAGAAGCAGAAAGAATTATTTCTGAATTTAACAAACCAAATATAGTTGAACAACAATCTTCAAATACGAAATCTCCTTCAAAAGAAAAGACTAAATCAAAAAAAATTAGTAAAAAGTAACTAATAGTTGTATAAAACATTTATGAGTCGCGATTTAGATGAAAAAATGAATAGTTTAATTCCTATGGTAGTTGAGCAGACTAGTAAGGGAGAAAGAGCGTATGATATTTATTCAAGACTATTAAAAGAGAGAATAGTTTTTCTTGTCGGACCAGTTAATGATGCGGTAGCATCGCTTGTAACTGCTCAATTATTATTTTTAGAGTCAGAGAATCCTAACAAAGAAATAAATTTTTATATTAATAGTCCAGGGGGCTTAGTTACTGCAGGGTTAGGAATTTATGATACGATGCAGTACATAAATTCTCCAGTATCTACATTATGCATAGGTCAAGCTTCATCCATGGGGTCATTTTTATTAGCAGCTGGAGAAAAAGGAAAAAGATATTCTCTTCCAAATTCAAGAATTATGGTTCACCAACCCTCGGCAGGATTTCAAGGTCAAGCTACAGACATCCAAATACATGCAAAAGAAATTTTGTCTCTTAAAGAGAGGTTAAATAAAATCTATTCTAAGCATACAGGCAAATCAATTACAGAAATATCAGATGCTCTAGAAAGAGATAATTTTATGACCGCAGAGGAAGCAAAAAAATTTGGTCTTATTGACTCTGTTGTGGAAAAAAGAAAATAAATCACAATATATAGTTATACTTACAACTTCAGCTTGATAAGAAAATAATTGAGATTTATATTAAGTAATTGATTCGTTATGTCAGAAAAAAATAACAAAAATATTCTTTACTGCTCCTTTTGTGGAAAAAGTCAACACGAAGTTAGAAAGCTAATTGCAGGCCCAACAGTTTTCATATGCGATGAGTGTGTTGAACTTTGTATGGACATTATTAAAGAAGAAAATAAAAGTTCTTTAGTAAAACATCAAGATGGAGTTCCATCACCAAAAGAAATTTGTAATGTCCTTGACGATTATGTGATAGGTCAAAAATTAGCGAAAGAAATTTTATCAGTCGCAGTGCACAATCATTATAAAAGGTTAAATCATGAAACAAAAAATAATAAAGATATTGAGTTGTCAAAATCAAATATTTTATTAGTTGGCCCAACTGGATGTGGTAAAACACTTCTAGCACAAACGCTTGCGAGAATTTTAGATGTTCCTTTCACTATGGCCGATGCTACTACTTTAACTGAAGCAGGTTATGTTGGTGAAGATGTTGAAAATATAATTCTTAAATTATTACAAGCCGCAGACTACAATGTAGAGAAAGCTCAGAGAGGTATTGTTTACATAGACGAGGTTGATAAAATAAGCAGAAAATCGGAAAATCCATCCATCACAAGAGATGTATCAGGCGAAGGAGTTCAACAAGCACTTTTAAAAATAATGGAAGGAACTGTAGCTAGTGTGCCACCTCAAGGTGGTAGGAAACATCCTCAACAAGAATTTCTTCAAGTTGATACAACAAATATATTATTTATTTGTGGAGGAGCATTTGCAGGTTTAGACAAGTTAATTGATAGTAGAGGTAAAGGTAGCTCAATTGGATTTGGTGCGAAAGTAAAAAGTTATAAAGAGCAACCTTTATCCGAATTAATGAAAATGTTGGAACCTGAAGATTTAATTAAATATGGTCTTATTCCAGAATTTATTGGAAGAATGCCAATAATAGCTACACTCGATGACTTAGATGAAAAATCCTTAATAAAGATTTTAAAGGAACCAAAAAATTCCTTAGTAAAACAATATCAAAGACTATTTGAGTTTGAAAACGTAGAATTAGAATTTAAAGATGAAGCAATTTCAGAAATTGCAAAAAAAGCAATTCGCAAAAAAACTGGAGCCAGAGGACTAAGATCGATTTTGGAAAACATATTATTAAAGACAATGTTTGAACTTCCAGATATGGAAAATGTGATTAAAGTTACCGTAGATAGTTCATCTGTTAAAGGCTCTTCAGATCCTATTGTCACATACGGCAAAAAAACATCAACATCTGTCGCTTAAATAAATAATTTGAAGCTTGAAATTATTTTTATTATAGCCATATTGTAACTATATGAAAGCTTCATACTTAAAACCTCTATTACCTTTAAGAGATATAGTTATATTTCCTTCAATGGTTATTCCTTTGTTTGTAGGAAGAGAAAAATCAATTAAAGCACTTCAAGAGGTAATGAAATCTGACAAATCTATTGTGTTAGTGACGCAAAAAAATTCAGAAACCGATGATCCTTCAGGAAAAGATTTATATCAATATGGTTGTTTAAGTAAAGTTCTTCAGCTTTTAAAATTACCAGATGGGACAGTAAAAGTTTTAGTTGAAGGAGAAAAAAGAGTAAAAATTCTAAATCATAACGATCAAAACAATAATTTTATGACTTGTGAAGTGGAAGCAGCTGAAGATGAAAATGTTACAAAAGATTTAGAACAACTAGCCCTTGGTTTAATAAAGAAATTTGAGAGACTGTTGGTATTAAATAAAAAAGATTTTAATGAAGGCTCGAATAGTCTCAAAAACCTAAAAGACCCCTCTCAAATAGCAAATAATATTTCTTCAAATTTAAATATTCAAATATTTGAAAAACAAGAATTATTAGAAATAACAGATTTAAAAAAGCGACTTGAAAAAATACACTCTTTGATTGAAAAAGAAACTAGTGTTTTATCTGTTGAAAAAAAAATCCGCGGCCGAGTAAAAAATCAAATGGAAAAAACTCAAAGAGAGTATTACTTAAATGAGCAGTTAAAGGCTATTCAAAAAGAACTTGGAGAAATCGACGAGGGCAAAGATGAATTATCCTCACTTTCCAAGGCCATTGCCGACGCTAAAATGCCTAAACTTGCTAAAGAAAAGTGTTTATCAGAATTAAAAAAACTTAAGTCAATGAGTCCAATGTCAGCAGAGGCTACTGTAGTAAGGAATTATTTAGACTGGATGACCGAACTACCTTGGTCAAACAAATCAAAAATAAACACAGATCTTAATAATGCTCAAAAAATCCTTGATGAAGATCATTACGGTTTAGAAAAGGTTAAAGAAAGAATTATAGAATTTTTGGCAGTTCAAAAAAGAATACAAAAAATGAAAGGTCCAATTTTATGTTTAGTAGGACCACCTGGTGTTGGAAAAACATCTTTAGGAAAATCTATTGCAAAAGCTACAAATCGTAAATTTATTAGAATTTCACTTGGAGGTATAAGAGACGAGGCTGAGATCAGAGGACACAGAAGAACATATATAGGTTCATTGCCGGGAAAAATAATTCAAATGATGAAAAAAGCAGGTACAAAAAATCCGCTTTTTTTATTAGACGAAATAGATAAAGTTGGTAATGACTATCGAGGTGATCCATCATCAGCTTTATTAGAAGCCCTAGATCCAGAGCAAAACAAAGAATTTAACGATCATTATTTAGAAGTTGATTACGATCTATCTGATGTAATGTTTGTAACAACAGCTAACACTTTAAATATTCTACCACCTCTCCTTGATAGAATGGAAGTTATAAGATTGTCCGGTTATACTGAAGATGAAAAAGTAAATATTTCCAAGAAATTTTTAATACCTAATCAAAGTAAAAATAATGGGCTTAAAAATGAGGAATGGAATATAGATGAAAGTATAATAAGAAAAATTATTAGACACTTCACAAGAGAGTCAGGTGTTAGAAATCTTGAAAGAGAAATTTCTAAAATTGCAAGAAAGATCGTCAAAAAAATTGACAATAAAGAGAAAGTAAATAATCCAATAAACGAGAAGGATCTTAAAGATTTATTAGGTGTCCAAAAATTTAATTATGGAGAAATTGAAGAAGAAAATAGAATTGGGGTTGTAACAGGTTTAGCATGGACTGAAGTGGGTGGAGAGATATTAAAAATAGAGTCTGCAGTAATGCCTGGAAAGGGAAAGATGCAGATCACTGGAAAATTAGGTGATGTGATGCAAGAGTCTGTTAAGGCAGCCAAATCATATATCAGATCTAAAAGTTTAGATTATGGGATAATTCCTCCAATATTTGACAAAAAAGATTTTCACATTCATGTACCTGAAGGAGCAACACCTAAAGATGGACCATCAGCTGGGATCGGAATGGTAACATCAATTATTTCAGCTATCACAGAGATACCAGTAGACAAAAATGTTGCAATGACAGGAGAAATTACTTTAAGGGGGTTAGTATTGCCTATTGGAGGACTAAAAGAAAAATTACTTGCAGCTCATAGAGCGGGAATTAAAAAAGTGTTGATACCTACAGAAAATCAAAAAGATTTAGTAGAGGTGCCTAAAACAATTTTAAAATCAATGGAAATAATTCCAGTTAAGAATGTTGATGAAGTTTTAAAGGTGGCATTAACCAAGCCATTTAAAAGAGTCGAATGGGTTGAAGTCGATCAAATATCAAAAAAAGATAAAGATAAAAAAGAACTTAGTACTCACTAATTTTAGTCTAACCACTCTTTAAATTTATTAGAATTATTAGAAATGTAATTTGGTAATAAATTCAAATCTAATTTTTTTAATATTGATTTACCAGACCATTTATAACCTCTTTGATCTATATTATGATCATACATAACTCTTTTTTCTAAAATTAATTTTCGTATATCTTGAATTTTCAACCCGCTTTCTTCAAATTCATAATGATGTGCGAAATTGAGTAGTTTTTTTTCTAAGTCTTCAGGTTTTCTTATACAAGTAAAATGCCAACCACCGTTTTTCACATGATAAAGATTTGTATATTTTTTTTTAGAAAATAAAACATCTAATCTCCAAATCGGATACTTTCTTGATTTAATATTTCTCAACCATTGGGGTGTTAAAAAATTTTTTTTTAATATTGCTTTCGATCCAGCCCAAGTAAAGTCTTCATAAAGTAAATTTAATTTGTAGTAAAACATTTTTTGTTCAAAGATGATAATTTTACTTTTTATTTCATTAAAGTTTAAACTTTTCAAATTAGGAATCTCATCTAAATCGCTTATTATTATTAAATCGTTATCTAACGTTTCATTAAGACCTTTGATTAAACTTTCTCTTTGATAGTAATCCCTTGCCATCCCATTAAGAATAAGCTTATCCTTTTTCTCTTTTTCAGATTCTCCTTTTACTAATTCCATAATGTTTGGCGGCTGATCTTCAACTACTATGTATATGATTTTATCCTTAAATTTTTTAAACTTTTGAATGTCGAAATTGAGTTTTTTTTTACTGCCATTATGAGTATAAGTGGCTTCTGTGATAACAAATTTTTTTACATACTCGTTTAATGTATTTAATCTGATATCCAAAAGCATATCTTCATCGTAATACATGAAGCAATCATATATATTCATGATATTTGAGTTATAATAAAATATAATATAAGTAAATATAAATTAAACTTATGAAAAAAAAAATCATCATTACAGGCGGACTTGGGTATATAGGAACAGAGCTTTGTAAGTTATATTCTGGAGTAAGTTGGAATCATCAATTAGTTGTTTTGGATAATAGATTTATTTCTGAAAGAGTTAATCAGTTAAGAAAATGGAATATAGAATTTATACATGGAGACATTTTAGACAAAGATTTAATAAAAAAAATTTGCCATGATGCTGATATAGTTCATCATTTGGCTGGGATCACAGATGTGCCACGCACACAAAGTCAGTCAACTGTTGAAAAAGATAACAAAATAAAATTGGTTGGTGAAAAAGGAACGCAAAATATTTTAGATACGATTAATGATAGATGTAAAATAATATTTCCCTCTACTCATGTAGTCTATGAAGGAATAGATGTAGTTAAAACAAATATTGATGAAAATGAAAGAACTCTTCCAGTTTTATCTTACTCAAGTTCAAAAGCTTATAATGAAAAACAATTAAAAGAATCTGGCAAAAATTTTATAATTCTTAGACTTGGTTCAGTATACGGCTATTCTTTAGATTCAATGAGAATTGATATAATGCCAAATTTATTTTCAAAAATTGCCTCGCAAAACGGAACGCTAAAATTATTTGCTGGTGGAAAACAAATCAAGAGTCTCGTACCATTAATTGATGTTGCGAGGTGTTTTAAATTTATGGAAGAGAAAGAAGATTTAAAATCCGAAATATTTAACTTAACAAAAGATACTTTGACCGTTAAAGAAGTTGCAGAGATTTGTAAAAAGCATAACCCGAAAATTGAATTGAGAAAGACAAACGATGAGATACCAAACCTTGGTTTTTCATTATCTAATAAAAAATTGTTAAATACGGGCTTCAAATTTTTGTACAATCTTGATGAAAGTATAAAAGAAATGATTAATAAGTGGTCTAAGCAAGACATAAAAGACGATTTAGAATATGTTAGGGATGGTCATGATTTATATAAAGACAAAAGAGGCACAATAAGCAATCATGAACTTACTGAGCCTATTAATTTAATTGGATTGATTGACTCTAAAAAAGGAACGGTAAGAGCAAATCATTTTCATCCTCAGCAAGAGCAAAAATGTTTATTCACAAAAGGTCAAATTATAGAAGTTTTCCAAGATATTATAAATCCCAATTCTCCAAAAATTACGCAAGTAGTTAATGCAGGTCAGCTTTCTGTGATCAAACCTAACGTAGCTCATACAATGGTATTTTCAAAGGATACAACTTTTTTAAATTTAGTTAGAGGAGAGAGAGATCATGAGAATTATGGCATTACACATACGATTAAGCACGTTATCGTAGATGAAAAAGAAAAAGATTTATTATTAAACTCATATAAATTTGATTGTAGATCATGTGGAAATGAAAATTTAAAAAGAGTTGTTTCTTTAGGCTATCAACCTCTTGCTAATAATTTATTAAAAAGAAAAGATGAAAAAAGCGAACTTTATCCCTTAGAAGTTAATTATTGTGAAAAATGTCATAACTGCCAATTATCTGTGAGCGTAGATCCTAAAAAAATGTTTTCAAATTATTTGTATACCTCTTCTACTTCTAAAATTTTTAGAGATCATTTTGTTAGGGCTGCAAAAAAATATTCAAAAGACCTTAAGCTTAATAAAAAAACTGCTTATATAATTGATATTGGTAGTAACGATGGTGTTGCTCTAAAGCCTTTCAGGGATCTAGGTTATAAAAAAATTCTCGGTATAGAGCCTGCAAAAAATCTAGCAAAACTTGCAAACAGAAATAAAATTAAAACTTTTAATGGATTCTTAGAGAAAAAAAATCTCAGTAAAATAAAGAAAAATGCAGATCTTATATTAGCATCAAACGTTTTTGCTCATTCTGATAAGCTAAAAGAAATGGCCGAGTGTATGTTTAAGCTACTGAGTAAAAAAGGAACAATAATTATTGAAGTTCAATATTTGATGGATACTTTAAAAGACCTTACATTTGATAATATATATCATGAACATTATAATTACTGGTCACTTACATCTTTAGTTAATTTCTTTAATCAATTTAACGCAAAAATTATAAATTCTGAGAGAGTAAATACACATGGAGGCTCCATAAGAGTTTATATTAAAAAAGATGTAAAAGCGAAAATTAAAAATAGTGTTAAACAAATGCTTAGAGAGGAGGAAAAATTTGGAATCAAAAAATATAAAACGTATCAAATATTTGGTAGAAGAGTTTACGAAATAAGAGACAATGTTAGAAAGAATATAAAAAACCTAAAAGATAAATTTAATCATATTATTGGATATGGTGCGCCTGCTAAAGCCACAACTGCTCTTAATTTTTTTGGAATATCAAATGAAATTGATTTTATTGTAGAAGATAATGAGTTAAAACATAATATGTATATTCCAGGAGTAAAAATACCAATTAAAAGTAAAAAAACTGTTAAAGATAAAAATAATGCACTTTTAGTTTTAGCGTGGAACTTCTATGAAGATATTAAAAAAAATAATTCAAACTTGTCCAATAATTTTATAAATATAAAAAATTTGGAAGTTAATAAGTAATTAAGTTTTTCCAAACTTCAAAAATGTTCCTCACACTTTCGAAAAAATAATCCAAATAAAATTCAGTTAAAGGGAAAATATTTACTATAAAACTTTGAGAAAAATATAAAATTCTTGAAATCGAAATAAACAATATGGTGAATAAAATTAATGTATTAAAAAAACCAAAAGATATGTTTGTTTTTTTAATTTGTTTTACAGTTTTTTGTGGTTTAAGTTCGTTGATCTTAATACCATGCTTTTTAGCTAAATACTCAGGAGAGTATAAACTTATCTCTCTAGGTTTTTTTATTGAGGGCTTCTTCGCTTTTTTTGGCTTTTCTATCTTTTGTTTGAAAGCTTTTGGTTTTGGGCTGACAAAGGTTTTCTTTACCTTATTTTCAGGAAATTGCCTCCATTTATTCCCACATGAGCCACACTGAACCATTCGACCAGTGGCGATAATTGCACTATCCGGTACAACAAATTTTTTATTGCAAGCATTACAAGTTAAAATCATTATAGGTAGATAATACTGCTATTTTAATAAATTACACTAGAAATTAAATACTTTTTTACTTTATAAAGTTTTTATTGTATATCTCGGTTTTATTTAATTTGGGCGGTTAGCTCAGTTGGTAGAGCATCTCGTTTACACCGAGGGGGTCATAGGTTCGAGTCCTTTACCGCCCACCATTAAATAAGGGGGTGTAGCTCAGTTTGGTTAGAGCGCCTGCCTGTCACGCAGGAGGTCGCGGGTTCGAGTCCCGTCACTCCCGCCACCAATTGATAATCATTTTCATCTAGACGGTTAAAAACCCAGCATATTTGATCAACAAAAATGCTTCTTTCTGTCCTGTACACTTCAACATTAAATGTTATAAACAACATATATTAATATAAGAATCCTTAAGCTACGGTATTGAGGTAGGTATTAATAAAAAATGATTTATAACTTTTTATCAGAATATTTATCTATAATAATATTTTTATTTATTGCTTTATTTTTAAGCATTGGCTTTATATTAGCTAATCTTTTAGCTTCACCATCAAATCCTGACCCAGAAAAATTATCAGCCTATGAGTGCGGTTTTGATGCGTTTGATGACTCTAGAATGGAATTTGATGTAAGATTTTATTTAGTAGCCATTTTATTTATTATATTCGATTTAGAAATTGCATTTTTATTTCCTTGGGCCATCTCCTTGGGCAGCATTGGTCTCCTAGGATTTTGGTCTATGATGATTTTTTTATCTATTTTAACTATTGGATTTATATACGAATGGAAAAAAGGAGCTTTAGAATGGGAATAAAATTTAATTTAACACAAGATAAAGAAAAAAAAATTCCAGAGGAATTTAAAGATTTAGCTAAAGATTTTGCAGAAAAGGGTTTTATAACTACTTCTTCAGAAAACTTAATTAATTGGGCTAGAACAGGCTCTTTGCATTGGATGACCTTTGGTTTAGCTTGCTGTGCAGTTGAAATGATGCAAACTTCAATGCCTAGGTATGATCTTGAAAGGTTTGGAGCGGCACCACGAGCTTCACCTAGACAATCAGATGTGATGATAGTTGCTGGAACACTTACAAATAAAATGGCTCCAGCTCTTAGAAAAGTTTACGATCAAATGCCAGAGCCAAGATATGTTGTCTCTATGGGAAGCTGTGCTAATGGAGGTGGATATTATCATTATTCTTATTCAGTGGTAAGAGGTTGTGATAAAATAGTGCCAGTAGATATTTACATTCCCGGATGCCCTCCGTCTGCAGAGGCACTTCTTTACGGTATTTTACAGTTACAGAAAAAAATTAGGAGAGAGGGAAACTTACAAAGATAAAAAATGATCGAAAATTTGAAAAAGTTAGAAAAATTTATAAATTCTGAGCTTACAAGTAAAATTCAAAGCTCATTAATTAACAATAATGAATTATCAATTGAAATTGATGAACAGTACCTAATAGAGGTAATTCAATTTTTAAAATCAAATGATAAGTGTAAGTTCAGGCAGTTAATTGATATCGCTGGAGTAGATTACCCAGATGCGGAAAAACGTTTCCAGCTAGTATATCTTCTTTTGTCACATGAAAATAATAATAGAATAAAAATAATTATTAAATTTGAGATAAACCAAATTATTAATTCAATCACAAAAATTTTTCCATCCGCTAATTGGATGGAGAGAGAAGTTTTTGATATGTATGGTATAAAATTTAAAAATCATCCAGATTTAAGACGAATACTAACTGACTATGGATTTAAAGGACACCCTTTAAGAAAAGATTTTCCTTTGACTGGTTTCAATGAGGTGAGATATAGCGAAAAAGAAAAAAAAGTAATTTATGAGCCAGTTAAACTTGAGCAAAATTATAGAAATTTTGATTTTGAAAGTCCTTGGGAGGGAACAAATTATATTAAAGATTTAAAAAACAAAGGTGCAAATGGTAAAAAAAACTAAATCACTAAATTTAAATTTTGGACCACAACACCCCGCGGCTCATGGTGTTTTAAGGTTAATTTTAGAACTGGATGGAGAAGTTGTTGAAAAAGCTGATCCACATATTGGATTACTTCATAGGGGTACAGAGAAACTCATTGAGCAAAAAACATATACTCAAGCTTTACCTTATTTTGACAGGTTAGATTATGTAGCCCCAATGAACCAAGAACATGCTTTTGCGCTTGCTGCAGAAAAACTACTTAATATTGAAGTTCCAATAAGAGCAAAATATATAAGAGTTATCTTTTGTGAAATTGGAAGAATTCTCAGCCATATTTTAAATGTTACTACTCAAGCTTTGGACGTAGGAGCACTTACACCATCACTTTGGGGATTCGAGGAAAGGGAAACTTTGATGACTTTTTATGAAAGAGCATCAGGATCAAGATTACACGCAAATTATTTTAGAACAGGAGGTGTTCATCAAGACATTCCACTAAAATTAGTAGAGGATATTGAAAAATTTTGTAAATCCTTTCCTAAAATCATAGATGATTTAGAGGGACTATTAACAGATAATAGAATTTTCAAACAAAGAAATGTTGAGATAGGAATAGTCTCCAAACAAGAAGCTTTAGACCATAGTTTTTCTGGAGTTATGTTAAGAGGATCAGGTGTGCCATGGGATTTAAGAAGATCTCAGCCATATGAAATTTACAAAGACTTGGATTTTAAAATACCTGTTGGTAAAAACGGAGATTGTTATGATCGTTATCTATGCAGAATAGAAGAAATGAGAGAAAGCGTAAAAATTATATTACAATGTGTAGAAAAGCTTCCAAAAGGTCCTATTAAATCAATTGATGGAAAAATATCACCTCCTAATAGAAATGACTTAAAAGAGTCAATGGAAGCTTTAATTCATCATTTCAAACTATTCACCGAGGGATATAGAGTTCCTAAAGGGGATGTTTATACTGCTGTGGAGGCGCCCAAAGGTGAATTTGGGGTCTATTTAATATCTGATGGTAGCAATAAACCCTATAGATGTAAAATAAGAGCTCCAGGTTTTTCACATCTTCAAGCAATGGATTATCTTATCAGAGGTCATATGCTAGCTGATGTTCCAGCAGTTTTAGGATCTTTAGATATTGTATTTGGAGAGGTAGACAGATGAGTTTAAAAAAGGTTCATGATGATCAACCAAATAACTTTGAATTTTCAGGTGAAAATTTAAAAAGAGCAGAAGAAATTCTAAAAAAGTACCCGAAAGAAAATAAAAAAAGTGCGGTTATGCCTTTTCTTTATTTGGCTCAGAAACAAAATAATAATTGGATACCTTTAGCAGCGATGAAATATATAGCTAACTTTTTATCAATGCCTTACATATCAGTTTATGAGGTAGCAACTTTTTACACAATGTATAACTTGGCACCTGTTGGAAAACATTTTGTCCAAGTATGTACAACAACACCTTGTTTAATTCGTGGAGCAGATAAAATAGTCAAATTATGTAAAGAAAAAATCTCCCCAAATGAAAATGAAATTTCAAAATCAGGAAATTGTTCTTGGATGGAGGTAGAATGCCTAGGTGCATGCGTTAGCGCGCCTATGATACAAATCAATGATAATTATTACGAAGATCTTGATGAGAAAAGCACTAAAGAAATATTAGACTCATTAATCAAAGATAAACCTTTAAAACCAGGTTCCTATAGAGGACGTACTAATACGTCCCCAGAGAAAAAACTAATAATAAACGGTGATAAACATGCTTAAGAAAGAAGATAAAATTTTTAAAAATCTTTACAACGAATTTGGCTGGGAAATAGATAGTGCTTTAAAAAGAGATGATTGGAAAAATACAAAAAATATTATTTCAAAAGGAAGGGATTGGATAATTAACGAGATAAAAATTTCAGAGCTTAGAGGAAGAGGTGGAGCAGGTTTTTCCACGGGTCTTAAATGGTCTTTTGCTCCAAAAGAAGTTGGTTCAAGACCACATTATCTGGTAATTAATGCAGATGAGTCTGAACCAGGAACCTGCAAAGATAGAGATATATTAAGATTTGAACCTCAAAAATTAATTGAGGGATGTCTAATAGCTGGTTTTGCAGTAAATGCACACGTTTGTTATATTTACATCAGAGGTGAATATTTAAATGAAGGGAAAAGATTACAAGACGCTATTGATCAAGCTTATAAAAAAAAATATTTAGGCAAGAATGCATGTGGTTCTGGTTGGGACTTTGATATTCACATTCATTATGGAGCAGGGGCATATATATGTGGAGAAGAAACAGCTTTGTTAGAAAGCATAGAGGGAAACAAAGGTCAACCTAGGTTAAAGCCTCCCTTTCCTGCTTTAGTAGGTTTATATGGTTGTCCAACCATAGTCAATAATGTGGAGACCATTGCTGTAGTCCCAACAATCTTAAGAAGAGGTGGAAAATGGTTTGCTTCGATCGGTAAACCAAAAAATACAGGAACAAAAATATTTTGTATTTCAGGAAATGTAAACTCACCTTGTAATGTAGAGGAAGAGATGGGCATATCTCTCAAAGAGTTAATCGAAAAACATGCTGGAGGTGTAGTCGGAGGCTGGGATAATCTTCAAGCAGTAATCCCAGGAGGGTCATCAATGCCATTATTGCCCAAAAAAATATGCGATACAATCACAATGGATTTTGACTCGCTAATAGAAAACAAAAGTGGATTAGGAACTGCTGGGATAGTCGTAATAAACAAAGATCAGGATATTGTAACATGCATGGCTAGAATTGCTAGATTTTATAAACATGAGAGTTGTGGTCAATGTACTCCTTGTCGTGAAGGTGCGGGATGGATGTGGAGAATACTAGATAGAGTAGAAAAAAGAAAAGCAACATTTAGTGATATTGATCTTTTATCTGATGTTACAAAACAAATTGAGGGCCACACAATATGTGCATTTGGCGAAGGTTCAGCATGGCCAGTTCAAGGATTATTAAGACATTTTAGAAAAGAAATTGAAAGTCGCTGTAGGGAGGATCCTTTAATTAAAAAGAAAACAAACAATCCATATTTAGTAGATCAACATCTTTTGGAAAATAAGAATGCCTAAAATTATCATAAATGGAAAAGAGATAGATTTTGAAAAAGGTATGACAGTGCTTCAAGCGTGTGAACTCGCTAATGTAGAAATACCAAGATTCTGTTATCATGAAAAATTATCTATCGCAGGGAATTGCAGAATGTGTCTTGTAGAAATGGAAAAATCAGCAAAACCTATAGCTTCCTGCGCAATGCCTGCAGCTGAGGGTATGAATATTAAAACTAATACTCCTTTTGTGGAAAAAGCCAGAAAAGGCGTGATGGAATTTTTACTTGCAAATCATCCCTTAGATTGTCCCGTTTGTGATCAAGGAGGTGAATGTGATCTTCAAGATCAATCTATGTATTACGGAGTAGATAAATCAAGATTTGTGGAGAACAAAAGACAAGTCAAAGAAAAATACATGGGTCCATTGATAAAAACTCAAATGACTAGATGTATACATTGTACAAGGTGCGTAAGATTTGCAACTGAAGTAGCTGGTGTTCCTGAAATCGGAGCCATTGGTAGAGGGGAAAATATGGAGATTACTACTTATTTAGAAAAAGCAATGGACTCAGAGCTTTCGGCTAATGTTATAGATTTATGTCCTGTCGGTGCTCTTACATCGAAACCATACGCTTTTGAAGCAAGACCTTGGGAACTTAAAAAAACTGAAACGGTGGATGTTATGGATGCGGTAGGGTCAAATATAAGAGTTGATACTTATAATTGGGAGGTAAAAAGAATATTACCAAGACTTAATAACGATATTAACGAGGAGTGGATTTCTGACAAAACAAGATATTCTTGCGATGGTTTGCTCAAACAAAGACTAGATGTACCTTATATAAAAAAAAATAATAAACTTCAAAAATCAAATTGGGAAGAGGCTATTTCACTTCTAGTAAAAAAAATTAATCTTTTTAATTCTAGTGAAATCGGAGGCCACATCGGGGATATGGTAAATTTAGAAAATGCTTTAAGCTTTAAAAAACTTTTCTCAATTTTAAAAAGCAATAATTTAGAATTTAGAGAAAGAAAATTTTACATAAATTCATCTAAAAAAAGTAACTATATATTTAATTCTTCAATTAAACGTATAGAGGAGGCCGACTTAATTCTTTTAATTGGCACAAATCCAAGACATGAAGCCACAATGTTAAATGCAAGAATAAGAAAAGTTTTTGCTCAAAAACGGGTACCAATTTATTCAATTGGTAATCCAGGTAATCTTACATATGATTATAAAATTGTCGGAAATAAAACAGATGATATAAAAAAAATATTTAATAATGAATCTGATTTTTCAAAAAAATTATTATCTTCAAAAAAACCTCTTATAATAATTGGAGAGTCAGCTTTAGAACTTAAAAGTGGAGAATACATTTTTGAAGGTTTCAAAAACTATTTAATTAAAAATAACTTTATTACTAAGGATTGGAATGCATTAAATTTTTTACCACAAAATGCTTCAACGGTAGG
>CACFUE010000014.1 GCA_902569465.1 uncultured Pelagibacteraceae bacterium
TTGAAAAAAAACAAAATGCTTTTTTAGCTTTAAAGATAATAGAAATTATTGGTGAGGACGAACCTTACCAGCTTGATCCAGAAACGATTTATTTTGTAACAAATCTCCTCAATCAAATGGATTTAATTAAGATTAGAAATAAAGTTTTAATTTCAGCACTACCTCTCAGAGTATAATTTTAATATAATAAGTAATGTCCAAAAGAAATATTATTATTGAACCAGATCCAATTTTGAGAAAAAAAAGTGATAGCCTTGAAAAAGTTGATGATGAGTTAAGAAGTTTAATGGATGATATGTTAGAGACTATGTACTCTGCTCCAGGCATCGGGTTAGCTGCAGTTCAAATTGGAATATTAAAGCGTATTATAGTCATAGATGTCTCTAAAGAGGATCAAAAGAAAGAACCATTATTCTTAGTAAATCCTAAAATAACTTTTAAATCTCAAAAGATCTCAACTTATGAAGAGGGGTGTCTATCATTACCTGGTTATTTTGCAGAAATTAAGCGACCTGCAGAATGTCATGTAGAATATATTGGCTATGATGGAAAAAATAAAAATTTAAAAGCTGACGGCATTCTTTCAACTTGTATTCAACACGAAATTGATCATTTAAATGGAATTCTTTTTATTGATTATTTATCTAAACTAAAAAAAGATATGATTATTAAAAAATTAATCAAACAAAAAAAAGAAATTAATAAAATGATTCTTTAATTCAAATGGCATTAAATTTAATCTTCATGGGTACCCCAGAATTTGCTCTTACGATTTTAGACACACTAGATAAATCTGAGCATAATGTTTTATGTGTGTATACTCAAAGTCCAAAAAAAAGCAATAGAGGTCAAAAAATAAATAAATCACCAGTTCATCTTTTTTCAGAAAAAAAAAAAATTAATTTAAGATATCCTGCTAACCTAGATGAAGTTGAAATAAATTTTATAAAAAAACTTGATCCAGATGTGGTAGTGGTAGCTGCATACGGCAAGATTATACCCGAAAAATTTTTAAAATTTAAAGATATAATGTTTATCAATGTACATGCTTCCTTATTGCCGAAATGGCGTGGAGCTGCTCCCATACAAAGATCTATTATTGAAATGGATAAAGAAACAGGTATTTCAATCATGAAAATTGTTTCAAAACTTGATGCAGGGCCATACTTAATGCAAGAAAAAATCTTAATTGATAAAAATGATAATTATCTATCTCTAAGCAAAAAATTATCAAAATTAGGATCCCAGCTAATTATTAAATCATTAAATCAAATTGAAAAAAAAAATTTCTATCTAACGAACCAAGATGAAAATTCTGTAACTTATGCAAAAAAAATTAATAAAAATGAGTCGGAGATAAAATGGAATTTGCCATCGAGTAAATTAATAGCCAAAATTAATGGTCTTAATCCTTTTCCAGGAGCATGGTTTAAACATAAAGGAACTAGATTAAAGATTATTCAAGCTGTGGAAGTCAATCAGTCTGGAGCAGAGGGTGAAATTTTAGATGATAATTTAACAATTGGATGCAAAAATAATGCAATAAGAATTTTAGCCATTCAAAAAGAAGGTAAAAAGATCCTTTCTACAAAGAATTTTTTATCTGGATACAAAATTTTTAAAGGTGAAAAAATTCATTGAAATTTAATTATCAGATTATTATTGAGTACCTAGGACAGAAATTTGTTGGTTGGCAAACTCAAAAAAATGGAATTTCAGTTCAAGAGACTATTGAAAAAGCCTTAACTAAAACCCTTAAAACAAAAATTAAAGTTATTGGATCAGGTAGGACTGATACAGGTGTGAATGCTTTAGGGCAAAGTGGCA
The DNA here is from genome assembly GCA_902569465.1 of uncultured Pelagibacteraceae bacterium. GTDB lineage: Bacteria > Pseudomonadota > Alphaproteobacteria > Pelagibacterales > Pelagibacteraceae > Pelagilacustribacter. Next base: position 1,828 of record CACFUE010000014.1, read on the forward strand.
ATTTTTACTCTAATATAGAGATCAAAAATACTTTTAAATTTTTATCTACGTTAAATTTTTATTTAACAGAACATGATATTTCAGTTCTTAAATTAAAAAGAAGAGAATTAAAATTCCATTCTAGACACAGTGCTAAAAAAAGACAATACGAGTATATTATTATCAATAGATGTTCTAAACCAACAATTGACCAAAATACAAGCTGGTGGGTAAAAAAAAAGCTTGATCTTAAAAAAATGAAAAAAGCGGCTTCATTTTTTTTAGGGACACATGATTTTTCTGCTCTCAGGTCGTCCTCTTGTGTAGCAAAAAGCCCTATAAGAACTATTAGTAAAGCTAAATTAAAAAAAAAAGCAGATAAAATTTTTATAACCTTTGAGTCAAAGTCATTTCTTCAAACACAAGTAAGGTCAATGGTTGGTTGCTTAAAATATGTGGGAGAAAATAAATGGAGTGTTGATAAGATTAAAAAAATTCTCAAATCAAGATCAAGAAGAGATTGCGCACCTCCAGCACCCGCAAAAGGACTTTTCTTAAAGAAAATTTCATATTAAAAATTAAGCAATTTAAGATATTTTAATGAAATACGCTTCCAACTAAATTTTTTAATATAGTTAAAAGATCTTTTAGAAAAATTATTACTTTTGTGTTTGTTTTTTCTTAAATCTAAAATTATTTTAATTAAATCTTCATTTTGTTTGTAATTAATAACACTTGTTCCAAAGTTTTTTGCTACTTTAAAGGAGCATATAACCGGAAGTCGATGGGCCATATAGGTTAAAACTTTTCCTTGTACACCAGTTGAAATTTGAAGGTTAGCAATACCACAAAATGAACTTTTTACGTATTTTTTAATATCTTTTTTAATTCCCAATAGTTCTACGTTTTTTCTTCTAGGAAAAAAAAACTTATTTAAACTACTTATTTCTCCTATAATACTAAATTTTAAGTCTGGCATCGTTTTATTCAAACTTGGTAAAACTTTGTAAACAAAATCTTTACAAGCTAATAAATTTGGCAGATAACCTAAATTACCAACGAATAAAATTCTATTCTTTTTGTTTGAAAAAGAGAACCTACTCATCGAAATTTCGGAAGACTCATCTATTTGGAAAACTTTATTTTTAAAATTTTTATTAATTTTCTTTGTTTCATTTTTTGAAAACAAAGTAATCCTATCGAAAGTTTTTAAAATAGTATTTTCCGTGTTTTTTACAAGCAAACTCTCTAAATAATAGATATATTTTAATGGATTGAGTAAACTTAGATACTTGTAAGTTTGATAATAATTGTACGAGTATAGATCTCCCATTTCTAAAATAGTTTTTCCATTATAATCTTTAGGTAGAAATTGACTTGATCTTATATGATAAAAAAAAAGATAGTCATATTGGGAGGCGTGATTTTCTAAATAATTTTTCATTTCGCTTGAGTAAAAAAGTCCAAAATGAACTGGTTCAATTCTTATTAATGATAAAAAGCAATAAATAATCTTTAATAAAAAGTTAGGATGTTTAAAAGCTAAATCATTTTTATCTTCTATATTGCTCTCTTCTTTTTTTTTTAAATAAACACAATTTACATCATATTTCTTTTTCAAAAGTTTAAGAATTTTTAATGATCTAATTACATCACCAGAATATCTTCCTGAATAAGGATTTCTTACTGATATAAATAATATTTTTTTCATAAATTTATCTTTTTTTTATTCGCCACCTTGATCCTTCTCGGACAATATATCCAACACAATTCTTTGACTTACACCTGCAAGGGTATTGTTTAAAATCTTTATCAAAGGCAAACCCGTAGTCATAAGATAACTCTTCATCTTTTTTAATATCTTTCATAGCAAAAATCCAAATTTTTTGACCTTCTCCGTAAACTTCACAATTTGGATCACAAGAATGATTAATTAATCTTGCTGTATTAAATTTAAAGTCTCCATCAAGATCAAAATTCTTATTAATATTAAAAAGATAAATAGCTTTGCCATTATCGAACTTTGGATTTGTTTCACTTTGTTTTGATGTTATTATTTTACCTTTATACTCAATAATTCTTGTACCTTTCTTAATATCACAACTGGCGTACAAACCGTTTTTGTCTATTTTTGATTTTTTTATTTTGTATATTTTCACTTAAAATACTCTACTAAAATATTATTATATATTTTTGTAAGTTTTCTTAAGTCTGATAAAGATACGCATTCGTCTACCCTATGCATAGTTTTATTTACCAAGCCAAATTCTAAGCAAGGTGAGATTTTCTTTATAAATCTTGCATCAGATGTGCCTCCTGTAGTAGATAATCTCGGATTAATTTTTGTTATTTTTTTAATAATTTTTTTTGCCATAAAGATAGTTTTTCCTGGTTTTGTCAAAAAAGCATCTCCATTTGTCATATAATCAATTTTAAATTTGCATTGATTTTTTTTACTTATTTTTTTAACAATTGAATTAACTTTTTTCTTTAAAGAACTTGAAGTGTGCAAATCATTATATCTAATATTAAATTGAGCTCTTGCTCTAGCTGGAATTACGTTATGGGCCTTATTATCTACATTTATTGATGTAAACTCTAAATTAGAAGGTTGAAAATTTTTATTACCTTTATCAAGTTTATTATCCTTAAGTTTTTTACAAATGGAGACCAGTGTATTTATAGGATTATTAGAAAGATGTGGGTATGCAATATGTCCTTGTGTTCCAGAAATCTGAATTTTTCCTGACAAACTTCCTCTTCTACCAATTTTAATCATCTCACCTAGTTTATTTGGATTAGTTGGTTCTCCAACAATACAAAAATCAATTTTTTCTTTTTTTCTTTTAAGATAATCTACAACTTTCTTTGTGCCGTTTATTGCATATCCCTCTTCGTCACCTGTTATCAAAAAACTAATTGATCCACCAAACTTTTTATTTTTATTTAAAAATTTACTTACTGCTGAAGCAAAGCAAGCAATTGAACTCTTCATGTCATTGGCGCCTCTTCCAATTAAATAATTTTTTTTTATTTTTGGCTTAAAAGGATTTACAGTCCAATCTTTCAAATTTCCAGGAGGCACAACGTCTGTATGGCCAGCGTAGCAAAGGTTTGGTCTCTTATTACCAATTCTTGCATAAAGGTTTTTTATTGGTTTACTTCCTTTACCTTTGAATTCTAGAATTTTACAATTAAAGCCCAATCTTTTTAATTTATTACTTAGAAATTTTATTGCTCCTGCGTCTCTAGGTGTAATACTTGGAAATTTTATTAAATCTTTTGCTAATTGTAATTCGTTAATTATATTCATTAGTCTCTTAGCAGGTCGTTTATAGAGGTTTTGCTTCTAGTTTTCTCATCAACTTTTTTAACTATAACTGCACAGTACAACAAAGGTCCATTAGGGTTAGATTTGTTGGGTAAGCTTCCGGGGACAACAACTGAATATGCTGGAACTTTGCCATAGAAAATTTCTCCCGAGTTTCTATCTACTATTTTTGTTGATGCACCGATGTAAACTCCCATTGATAAGACCGCACCTTCCTCAACTAAAACACCTTCAGCAATCTCAGATCGAGCACCGATAAAACAATTATCTTCAATAATTACCGGTCCAGCTTGAAGCGGTTCTAACACTCCTCCTATACCTGCTCCTCCAGAAATGTGACAATTTTTTCCAACTTGAGCACATGAACCCACAGATGCCCAAGTGTCAATCATAGTGCCTTCATCTACGTAAGCTCCAAGATTTACAAAGCTAGGCATTAAAACCACATTTTTAGCAATGTAAGCTCCTTTTCTGACAACTCCATTAGGAACGTGACGGTATCCTGCTTTTTTCCAATCTTTTTCTTTCCACTTTACTGTTTTTCCCGGTACTTTATCATACCAAGTAGTGTATGGACCTTTCATCATCTCCATTTTATTAATTCTAAAGCTCAACAAAATAGCTTTCTTAATCCATTGATTTACAATCCAATTACCATTTTGTTTGTTTGCTACTCTAATTTTTCCACTATCAACTAAATTAATAGTTTCATTAATTGCCTTTACTAATTTTTTATCTGACTTTGGACTTACTTTTTCTTTTTTTTCAAAACTTTCGTTTATTATTTTTTCTAGCTTATCGTAATTCATTAATCTCCTTTAAAAATTTTGCCAGTTTATCAGTCTTATAATTAATGAAATCTGAGTTTGAATATTTTGCTGCCCATGGTTCATCATTTTTAATCCAAACAGTTTTCATTCCTAATTCATAAGCTGGCTTTAAATTTCTTGCAATATCTTCAAAGAATATACAATATTGTGGCTCAATTTTGTAATTTTCTACCAATTTTTTATAAGGTTCTTTGGAAGGCTTTGGAATAAATTCACAATCTCTAATATCAAAAATTCCATCAAAAAGCTTATCTATTCCAATTCTTTTAGTTACATTAAGAGCATGAGCTCTGGACCCATTAGTAAAAATTATTTTTTTTCCATCTAGTTTTTTAATTTCATTTTCTAAATCTTTATCTTTATCTAAAAAACTTAAATCTACATCATGTACAAATTCTAAAAATTCATCAGCATCGATTTTATGGTTTTTTATCATTCCGTTTAAAGTTGTATTGTACTCTTGAAAATAGTTTTTTTGAATTTTCTTAGCTTCTTCAATACTAACGTTTAATTTTTCAGATATAAATTTTGACATTTTTTTATCTACCTGATCAAAAACTTTAGTTGCTCCATCGTAAAGCGTATTATCTAAATCAAATAACCAAAATTTTATGTTTTTTAAGTCTTTCATTCTCTAATTAATGTTCCAGATCCCTTATCAGAAAAAATTTCATGTAAAACTGAGTGAGGTTTTCTTCCATCTAGAATTACCACACCCCTTACGCCATTTTGAACAGCATCAACACAATTTTCTATTTTGGGTATCATGCCACCCTGAACAACTTTCCATTTAATAAGATTTTCAAGATCAAAAGGTTTTATTTCTGAAATTAACTGTTTCTGATCATCATATACACCTTCTACATTTGTCATTAATATCAATCTTCTTGATTTTAATTTTTTTGCAATCGCACTTGCTGCAGTATCACCATTTATATTATAAGTTTGATTATGATTGCCTAAACCCAAAGGAGCTATAATTGGAATTTTATTTTCATTAAGTGCGCTTTGAATTAAATCATCATTTATTTTTTTTGGTATTCCAACAAATCCAAGTTCCTCTCTTTCAGGCTCAACTTCAATTACATTATCAGTCTTAGTATGAAATGATGCTGCTTCAGAGCCTAATTTTTTGAGAGAGTTTACTATATCCTTGTTAAAATCAATTAGCACTTCCTCTACTGTATTAATTATATTTTTATCAGTTACTCTTAAACCATTAATAAATTTTGATACAATTTTTTTCTTTTCTAACTCTCTTTTAATTCTCGGACCACCACCATGAACTACTACAATAGAAAAACCTAGTCTATTAAGAACATTAATATCTGATATAAAGTTATTAAATACATTCCTATCTATAAGAACATTTCCTCCATATTTGATTACAATTTTCTCTTTTTCATATTTTTTAATGTATTTTTGAACAATATTAATATCAGGAGCTTTCTCAGGCCAAAATTTTTTTATCTCATCTAGAGAAATATTTTTTGACATTTAATTTGTTTTCACTGTAGTTTTTTTAACAATTACATATTGCTGTGCGATTGTAAGAATATTATTTATTGTCCAGTAAACGACTAAACCAGATGGGAAAGATGCAAGTATTATTGTTAAAAATAATGGGAAGAAAGCAAATATTTTTGCTTGAATTGGATCGGCTGGCGCGGGATTTAACTTTTGTTGAACCCACATTGAGGCTCCCATTAAAATTGGCCAAATTCCAATTATCATAAAACTTGGAGGATCCCAAGGTATTAAGCCAAACAAATTAAATAATGAGGTTGGATCTTGAGCTGACAAATCTTTTATCCAACCAAAAAATGGTTGATGTCTCATTTCCAAAGAAATAAATAGCATTTTATAGATTGCAAAAAAGAAAGGTATTTGAATCAATACGGGTAAACAACCAGATGCAGGATTAATTTTTTCTTTTCTATACAAAGCCATCATTTCTTGTTGCAATTTGACTTTATCATCTTTATGCAGCTCTTTAAGTCTCATCATCTCTGGCTGAACTGCTTTCATTTTTGCCATTGACCTGAATGAGAAATTAGCAAGTGGGAAAAAAATAAGTCTTATAGCAATGGTTAATAGCACTATTGCTGTTCCAAAATTTCCTGAAATTTTAAATAAATAATCTATAACAAAAAACAAAGGTTTTGTGAAAAAGTAGAACCATCCCCAGTCAATAACTAAATCAAATTTATTTATATTTTGGTCTGCAGCGTATCCATCAATTGTCTCAACCTCTTTAGCGGCAATAAATAATCTGAGTTCATTTGCTCCAGTTGATGATTTGCCAATACTTACCGGCTCATTAATAATATAATTCGCTTTAAATCCATTTTCGTAAAGGAATGTAGATTTAAAATTTTTACCTGACTCAGGAACAAATGCAGTCATCCAATATTTATCTGTTATTCCAAGCCAGCCTTCACTTGACTCTCTTACTATTTTTTTTTCTTCTACATCATCATAGTCGTCTTCTTTTAATTCATCATCAAATACACCAATAAACCCTTCATGCTGAATATAAAAATTTTGAATATCGTCGGGGATCTTATTCCTAGTCATCTGTGCATACGGATATAGATCAATAGGTGAATTCGAATTATTTTTTACTTGCTGTGATATCTTAAATAAGTACTTGTCATCTAATTCAATTCTTTTTTCAAAAGTAACACCCTCACTATTGTTCCATTGCAAAATAACCGGAGATTTATCGCTTAATTTATTATTACCTTTTACTTTCCATTCAGAGTCCTTTGTTGGAACTTTAATTTTACTTCCAATACTTGTCCAACCAGTCTCTATGTAAAAACCGTTTTCAGTATCAGATGGGTTTAAAAAAATTATATTTTTTCCATCCTCAACTTTTTGTTTATGTTTTTTAAAAGATATATCGTCAATTAAAGCACCTTTTAAATTAACAGAACCCACTATACTGTCATTTTCAATTTTAATTCTTTTACTCGAATTAATAGACTCTTCTCTGGTAATTTTTTTAATTATCTGTGGCTGATTAATTGTTGGTGCAATAGATCCTCGTTCATTCTTTTGCTCTACTTTTTGTTTTGTTTGTTGTTCAGAAGTTTTTTTTGGAGTTTCGAAAAAAGCACCCCAGAAAAGCAAAACAGACATTGAAAGAGCAATTGCAACAAAAACATTTCTATCCATTATTGCTCTCCTTTTTATCTTTCGGTATTGGCACAAAATCTAATCCGTGACTGCCGCCAAGTTTCTTAAATGGATGACATTTTAAAATTCTTTTTAACCCTAATTTTATTCCTTTTGTTAAACCTTGAGTTTTAAGTGCTTCAATAAAATACTCGGAACAACTAGGTAAAAATCTACATCTATTACCTAACAGTGGAGAAATTAAATATTGATAAATTTTGATTATGAAAATAAGAATTTTTGTCATTTTATTTTTTTAATTTACTAAAACTTTTCTCCATTAATGGCAAAAGCACATCTTGTTTTAGAGCATAAGCATTAGACTTACCGAAAACTATATAAGTGTAATCCTTATTAATTGCACCTCTTTTTTTTAATAATTTATGAACAATTGCTTTTAATTTTCTTCTAATTTTGTTTCTTTTAACTGCATTTCCAATTTTTTTTTTCATAACAAAACTAATTAATAAATTACTTTTATGATTAGGTTTGAAAAAATTCTTTGCTGCAAAAATAGAATAATATTCTGTGTGAAATTTCTTTTCTTTTAAAGCTTTTCTAAATTGGTTGCTTTTTTTTAAACTTTCAAGCTTTACCATTAATTTTTAGGTGGAAAGTGTTTTTCTTCCTTTAGCCCTTCTACGAGCGATAAGTTGTCTACCAGCTTTTGAAGCCATTCTTGCTCTAAAACCATGCCTTCTTTTTCTAACTAAATTGCTGGGCTGATATGTTCTTTTCATAAATATTTAAAGGTATATATTTTAATTGTTGTCTATTGTACAGGTAAATTATGAGTAAAAATTTAAAAACATTTTTGGGCATTTCTTACTTAATTATACTTATCGCTTTCTTATATTTTATTTTTACAAGCATTGAAATAAGTAAATTAAATGATTTTTCATATTACAAAGAACTTCAGAAAGATTTAAGCAATTTTGTTAGTGAGAGTATAATTGCAAACTTAATTTACTTTTTTATTTTTGCAGTTTTTTGGGTTGCTCTTTTAGGTTTTGGTGCACCTTTATTAATAATTTCTGGAATATTATTTGGTCAATGGATTGGAACTTTGATTTCTGTAATTTCAATTTCAGTTGGAGCATTGATTTTGTATTCTATAGGAAATTTCTTTTTTAGGGATTTAGTTAAAAAGATCCTACAACAAAAATTTGATAAATATATTTTTTTATTTAAAAAAAACGAATTTTACTATTTTTTTATATATAGATTTATTGGTGGGTTAGGAGTGCCATTTGGACTACAAAACTTAATACCGATTTTATTTGGTATGGGTAAGTTGAATTATTTTCTTTCAAGTTTTTTTGGATTTATACCTGGTTTTTTTATTTTTAACACTATCGGCGCTGGACTAAATTCTTATGTGGAACAAACAGAGAATTTTAATATGCTTAACTTTATCTTAACTCCAGAGATTTATTTACCAATTCTTATGTTTGCTTGTCTTATGATCATTTCTTTAATAATGAAAAAAAAATTTTTTGATGATAAAAATTAATGAAAATGTTTTGTCTAATGATTTAAGTCCTTATCTTAAACAACATAAAGACAACCCGGTTAATTGGCAAATCTGGTCCAAAGAAACTTTAGAATTTGCAAAAAAAAATAAAAAACCTATTTTATTAAGCATTGGTTACGCGAGCTGTCATTGGTGTCATGTAATGGCTCATGAAAGTTTTGAGGATAAAGAAACTGCAAACATAATGAATCAATTATTTATAAATATTAAAGTTGATAGAGAGGAAAGGCCAGACTTAGATTTTATTTTTCAAAGCTCATTTCAACTCTTTAACCAGTCCGGAGGAGGATGGCCATTAACTATGTTTCTCGATGAAAACGCAGTACCCTTTATGGGAGGAACTTATTTTCCTAAAGAAGCAAAAAATGGATTGCCTTCTTTTAAAGAAGTTCTACAAAAAGTTTCAAAGGCTTATGATGAGCAAAGAGAAAATATTATTAATCAAAAAGACTTAATAATTAAAAATTTAGACCTTAAAAAAAATAATGTTTTAAAACAGGATCTCGAACCAATCTTGGAGATGACTTTAAACCATTTAGATCCAATAAAAGGTGGTTATAAAGGAGCACCTAAATTCCCAATTTTTAACGTTTATGAAACTTTGCTATATTTTTATAATAAATCAAAAGATAAGAAATATTTAGAGCCTGTTGATTTAATTATGAGGCAACTTTGCACCAAGGGAATATACGATCATGTTGAAGGAGGTATAGCTAGATATGCAGTTGATGAGGATTGGGTTGTGCCTCATTTTGAGAAAATGTTGTATGATAACACACAATTCATTTTATTATTATCTAAGTACTGCAAAATTAATCATTCAAGTTATTTTAAATTTAAATTAGAACAAACAATTGAATTCATTAAGGAAAATTATAAAAATGTAGAGGGATTTCTAGGATCTGCTTATGATGCAGATAGTGAGGGAGAAGAGGGTAAATATTACATTTACTCTTATGAACAAATCAAAGATATCAAAAATATTAGTAATTATTTTGAAATAAAACCAGAGGGAAATTGGGAAAACAAAATTATACTGGTAGAAAAGAACAAAGCACCCAAAGAAATCTTAGATCATCTTTTAGCAATTAGACACAAAAGAACGAAACCTTTTTTTGACGAAAAAACCCAATTAGATTTAAACTGTATGTGGTTAAGTTCATTAATAGCAGCAAACGAAATTTTACCTAATAAAGGTTACCTTAAATTAGCTGAAAATTTTTTCCTTTTAATCGAGAAAAAGTATATTCGAAATAAAATGCATCATAGTTATTCAAAAGATGTTGTATTTATCGAAGACTATGCTTTTTTAATAAATTCGTTAAATGATCTTTTTGATAAAACAATGAATTTTAAATATAAAGATTTGGCAAAGAAAATATCTATTGAGGCAAAAAACAAGTTCTATATAAAAAGTAAAAATATTTTTCAAAAGAATCCATTGGATAGTAATGATGTTTTTTTAACACCTGTCGATATAGGAGACAATACAATCCCTAATGGTAATGCAATAATGTTAATTAACTTTATTAGGCTGGGTATGATGAGTGATGCAGAGAAATTATCCCATAGTCTTAACGGTTATTTAAATATTTATAAAAATCATATGATGACATCTATTAAAGCTTTGGATTTTTTTAATAACGTAAATGAGGGAAAAAATTGTAATGAAGAAGGTTGTACTATTAGTAATTAAAAAGTTGCCGTATTTCTGACTATTTTTTTTTATAATTATTCACTTAGGTCAATCAAGATACTTGCAAAAAAGGATATCAAGCAGTAAATTTGACAAATAATGAAGGAGCGCTTGTTATGGGAATTCACTACGATTATAAATCTACACGTGGCGACAAAGCTATGAAGAAGGAAGCCAAAAGAAAAGCACGTATAGAACAAAGAAGAGCAAAAAAATCAAGCGCGAATCCAAAAGAGTCAAAACAAGATACGATGCATGATATTAATAAACCTATTACTCTTGAGGATTTAACAAATCCAGATAAAAATTAATCAGTTAATGATATCTTTTGATAAGAAAGATTCATTATTTAAAAAGCGCAAAATTGAACTTAAAAAAAATCTAAATAAAAGAAAAAAATTCAAAAAAACTATAAAAGTTAAAAAATGACAGTACTCTCAGATAAATGGATTAGAAAAACAGCCAAAACAAAAGGAATGATAAAACCATTTATAAATAAACAGGTAAGAAAAGGTAAAATTTCTTTTGGATTGTCATCTTATGGATATGATGCAAGAGTTTCAAATGAGTTCAAAATATTCACTAATGTAAATTCTGGAGTTGTTGATCCCAAAGTATTTAAAAAGGAGAGTTTTATTACTAAGATTGGCAAAGAGTGCATTATACCACCTAACTCTTTTGCTTTAGCAAGGACAATAGAATATTTTAAAATACCTGAAAACGTATTGGTTATTTGTTTGGGAAAATCAACCTATGCGAGGTGCGGAATAATTGTTAACGTCACACCTTTAGAGCCTGGTTGGGAGGGACATGTAACTTTAGAATTTTCTAATACAACACCATTACCAGCAAAGATCTATGCAAATGAGGGGGTTGCTCAATTTGTTTTCATAAAGGGTAATGAAAAACCCGAAGTTTCTTATGCAAAAAGAAAAGGAAAATATATGAAGCAAAAAGGCGTTACTCTTCCCAAGGTATAAATATTTTCTTTAATGCAGAAACTTATTATTAAAGGGAAACAAGAGATCACTGGAAAAATTCAAATTTCAGGATCAAAAAACGCTACTCTTCCAATTTTAGCTGCATCAATCTTATGTAATAAAGTAGTTCTGAATAATACTCCATTTGTTAAAGATATTTTCACAATGATTGAATTACTTAAATTTATTGGTCTTAACGTAAAAATAAATACTTTTAAAAAAACGATTAAATTAAACAATACAGAAAAAAAAATTAATACTTTAGCTCCTTATAAACTAGTAAAAACCATGAGAGCAGGTGTTTTAGTTTTAGGTCCACTTTTAACAAAATATAAAAAAGCTAAAGTTTCCTTACCCGGGGGGTGTGCAATAGGAACTAGACCAGTAGATCTTCAT
>CACFUE010000015.1 GCA_902569465.1 uncultured Pelagibacteraceae bacterium
GGATATAGATCATGCTTTTATAGATCAATACCTTTAGGAAAAATTGAAAATTCTGAAGAAATTAAATTAGAATTTAAAGAAAAAGAAAAAAAATTTGATCCTGAAAAAGTTTATAAAGGTCAACCTAACCCGACAAAGCTTTAATTATGAAAGTACTGAGCCCTTTTGGTCCAAAAATAGCTAAATTAAAATTTTCAAATAAATTAGTTAAAAAAATTAATGATGAAGTAGATCAAATTTTAAATAAAAAAAGTTTATTAAAAAAACTAGATTATTCAAAAAAGTTAGTCGGGCAAGTAAAACAGGAATTTCAATTGCCAAAACCTTTCGTAAAAAAAAATTTAGAAAAAGTAATATTTAATGAAGTAAAAAAATATATCTTTCAAACTATTGGAAAAAAGGTAAGTAAAATTTCAATCAAAAATTTTTGGATAGTTAGACAATTTAATAATGAATATAACCCCATACATTACCACGATGGGCACATATCTGGTGTGGGTTACTTAAAAATTCCAAAATTTATTTCGAAAGGTCACAAAAAATCAAAAATCGACGGTACAATCGATTTCATAAATGGAAACAAGATGTTTTTAAGTGATAGTATTTACAATCATCAGCCAAAAGAGGGAGATGTAATTCTTTTTCCACATTATCTGATGCATACAGCATATCCATTTAAATCAAGTGGAGAAAGAAGATCCTTTTCATTTAATCTAGAAATAGATAAAAAAATTGCTAATGTCTTTTCAAAATGAACAAAGAAATTCAAAAAAATGTTTTTGGTGAGCCTTTAGAGCCATGTTCTAATGATCCATTAACAGGTTGGTTTAGGGATGGATGTTGTAATACAGATAAAAATGATAGAGGAGTTCATACAGTTTGTGCAAAAGTAACAAATAAATTTTTAATTTGGTCAAAGAAGGTAGGTAATGATTTAATCACACCTCATCCTGAGTTTGGATTTCCTGGTTTGAAAGAGGGCGACTGCTGGTGTGTATGTGCAACTTGGTACGCTAGAGCAATAGAAGAGAACGCAGCTTGCTCAGTTTATTTGAAAAAGACAAATATTAAGACTTTAGAACTTATACCAATTGAAAAATTAAAGAAATTTGCTGCAGATTTATCTTAGTAAACTTTTGAACCCCTAGTTTTGATAATTAATTCAAGTTCACTATATTCTTTACAACTACAGCTCTTTAGAACTTCTAATCTCTCGTTAGCTTTATCTATTCTATTAGTTTGCACATATAGTTCGCCTAAATATTCATTAATACCATTATGATTAGGTTTTAAACTTAAACCTTCTAAATAAAACTTTTCGGCTTTTTCAAAATTTCCAGTTTTTCTAGTTGTGAAACCCATATAATTAAGAATATCTGGATTTTTTTTATCTGATTTATAAGCTTTTTCTAGTTTTTTAAAAGCTTGAGCATACAGTTTTTTAGCTTTATCAGTCTTATCTTTTTTTTCTAATTTTCCTGCTCTCTTAACTAATTTGACTGCGTCTTCGTATAAAGTCTCTGCTTTAGAGGAAGATGATCCACTGCTACTATCACTTCCTGCAGCCATTAAACTTGAACTTAAAAAAAGAGACAAAACTATAATTAATATATTTTTCATGCTACCTATTTAATTGTTTTTTTAATAATTGTTATGCGACAGATGATCTTCCTCCGTCAACACCTAATATTTGACCAGTTATCCAAGAACTTTCATCTGTAAGCAGAAACTTTGCAACTGATGCAGAGTCTCCTCCCTCACCTATTCTTTTCATTGGGTGCATTTTAGCAATACCTTCGGCTACTTTTTCATTTTTAAGTAAAAAATTTGAAATTTTGGAGTTCGTCAAACTAGGTGCAATACAATTAACTCGTACATTAGGTGCGAACTCAGCTGCCAAAGCTAAAGTCAGACCCTCTATAGCGCCTTTTGCAGATGAAACTATTGCATGGTTTGGAAAGCCTTGTTTCACTGCTACCGTTGAAAATAAAACAACCGAGCCTTTATTTTTTTTTAAGTTATCTGCTAAGGTTTTAATTACTTCTGTTGCAGAAATAAGATTTAAGTTGAATGATTGCATGAAGTCGCTTTTTTTTGTTAACTTTAACGGTTTTAAATCAATTGATCCTACACAAAAAGCTAAACCATTTATTGGCTCATCTTTTAAATCATTTAGTATTTTTTCAGAAAAGTTTTCTTCTAAAACATCACAAACTGTAAATGTAGAGTCTAAATTTTTTGCTAGCTCCGATAGACTAGTCTCATCTCTCCCGACTAAGTGCACCTGCTCTCCACTATCAACTAATTTTTTTGCTAAAGAAGAACCAATTGATCCAGTTGCTCCTAAAATTACTTTTTTCATAATTAAAAATAACATTATTAAAGGTTATTTACATGCAAATAATGACGCGTGTATTATCTTAATAAAATATGTATTTTGTTACTTATGAAGCTTTTTATAATTTTAGGAAATCAACTTTTTAACCCAAAATATCTCTCAGATTATAAAGACCATACTTTTTTTATGGCAGAAGACTATGGTTTATGCACCTTTGAAAAACATCACAAATTAAAAATACTGTTATTTTTATCTTCAATGAGATCATTTAAAGATGAGCTCAAATCAAAAAATTTTAATTTAATATATAAAGATGTAGATAAAGATTTTAAATTATCCTACGAAAAAAAATTAGAAAAGACTATTAAAGAAAAAAAAATAAAAGAAATTACCTTTTTTGAAATTGAGGATAAATTTTTTGAAAAAAGAATATTGAATTTAGGAAAAAAAAATTCACTTAAGATTAACCAAGTAAGATCTCCAATGTTTTTAATGGAGAGACAGGAATTTAAAGATTACCTTTCTAAAAATAAACGGCCTTTCATGGCAAATTTTTATAAAATCGTAAGAACAAAAATGAATTTATTAATGAATAAAAATGGAACTCCAAAAGGGAATAAATGGAGTTTCGATGAAGAAAATAGAAAAAAACTTCCTAATACTATTAAAGTCCCTGAAATTTCTAAGGTAAAAGAGACAAAGGAGACTATTACTCTTAAAAAATTTATAAATTCTAATTTTAAAGATCATCCAGGGAATACTGATAAATTTTGGTTTCCAACAACACGAAAAAATGCAAGTAAGTGGCTTGATGAGTTTTTGAAAGAGAGAATAAAGCTTTTTGGGGATTATGAGGATGCAGTAACAGACAAATCAAATACTGTTTTTCATAGCGCACTAAGTCCACTTATAAACTTAGGTTTAATAGCCCCAGAGGAGATAATAGAGAAGTTAAGAAAGATTGAAAATAAAGTACCTATGAATTCCTTAGAAGGTTATATTAGACAGATTATAGGTTGGAGAGAGTTTATGAGAGGAATTTACCAAAACTATGATCAACGATTAGAAAAGACTAATTTTTTTAATCATAAAAGAAAAATGAAAAAATCTTGGTACGACGGAGATACTGGTTTAGATCCGTTGGATCATGCAATCAATAATGCTAAAAACTACGGCTGGTCGCATCATATTGAAAGACTAATGATATTGGCAAACATAATGAATCTTTGCGAGATAAATCCTAAACAAGTTTACAAATGGTTTATGGAAATGTTCGTAGACTCATCTGACTGGGTAATGGCGCCAAATGTTTATGGAATGGGATTATTTAGTGATGGCGGAATATTTGCAACTAAACCTTATATTTGTGGATCTAGTTATTTTCTTAAAATGATGCATTTTAAAAAAGGTCCATGGTGTGATGTAATGGACGGATTATATTGGAGGTTTATAGATAGACATAAGAAATTCTTCTTAAAAAATCCTCGTCTTGCAATGATGGTTAGAGTTTCTGAAAAAATGAATAAAGATAGAAAAATAAGAATATTCAAAGCTGCCAATAATTTTATAAAAGAAAATACTAATGGTTAAAGTTTTTTTTAACAATTCATGTAATATTTGTAGAGCCGAAATCAATCATTACAAAAAACATAGTGATAACAGTGTTGAGTGGATAGATGTAACTAATAATGAGGAAGCTCAGAAAATTACTTCCAAATCTTATAAAGAACTTTTAAGAAGAATGCATGTTATTAAAGATGGCAAAGTAATTGATGGAGCGGAGTCTTTTTTAATAATTTGGAAAAATGTTCCTAAGTATAATTTTTTATATAAAATATTTAAGATTAAACCTTTGTTTTTCATATTAAATATTTTCTATGAGATTGCAGCTTATTTTCTATTTATAAAAAATAAACACCTTCTAAAAAGTGAAAAAAACTAATTTGCCTAAAAAAACTTGTCCAGTTTGTAATAAACCTTTTGCGTGGAGAAAAAAATGGAGACTTAATTGGGATAAAGTAAAATATTGTTCAAAAAAGTGTTCTTCTAAATAAATTATTGTAAATTAAAACTAGTTAAAATTTTAGGAATATTATTTTTAAAATTAAAATATCCTTTATTAGAAAATCGCCAAGAAAATTTATCTTCCTCGCTCAAAATAAAGTTTAATACTAAATTTTGCTTTTTTCTCATAATCTTTAAATAAGAATAATTTTCTCCAATATTTGGGTGAACTACATCAAAAGATTTAATTTCATCTGTTAAAGTTTGAAATTTTAACTCATCTATGATTTGTAAATCTTTAAATCTTTTTTTTTGGTCATCAATTATTTTTGACTTATAGTCTAATACCTTTTGTTCGAGATTTATCTTTCGAGCCTTATTACTTAATAAGACTAAGTAAATATTTTCGTATTTTTTAAGATTTTTATTTTCTAAATTTAATTCGTTCTCAAAAACTAATAAATCTTTGTTAGAATTATCTTCTGTAATAAAATTAAGTGGACTTAATTTATATTCTCTTTTGTCTGTTAAAGGTAAAGCGTTCTCATTTAATTTTACATTCTTGTATTTATTATTAGTAAACTTGCTTATATTCCAAGATTGAGCGACATAATGTTTTCCTTTAGTTTGAAGTCCAGCAACCCATCTCCAGCTCAATGTGTTAGAAGCAGCATCACCATCAAATAAATGTTTCATAAAAAATTCTGCTCCTTTTTGCCAAGGTAGATTTAAAGTAAATATCCAAATGCTTGCAAACCACATTCTTGTATGATTATGTAAATAATTATTTTCTTTAAGCTCTTTTACCCAATCATTAAAACATTCAATTTGAGTTTCACCATTAATTGCCTTTTTATAACTTTCATCCTCCTTGAGTCCTTTTAAATCTTCTATAAAGTCAGTCCAAACTTGAGGTCTAAGTTCTAACCAGCCTTTCCAATAAACTCTCCAAAAAATTTCCTGAACATATTTTTCAACTTTTTGATAAGGAAACTTAGCTAAAACAGTTTTAGCAACTTCGTATTCAGTGATTAATCTATGGGAAATGTATGGAGACAAACAAGATACATTTGATTTATTGGTTGGACCTAAGTCAAAATTTCTTTTGAAACTGTAGTTTTGTAGTTCATAATTAATAAAATTATTTAGCTTTTTTAAAGCTCCTTCGCGAGAAATTTCGAATTTCATTAATCTTCGTCATCCCTCCAACCATCTATAAAAAGTTTCCAACAAGCGAGGGTAACGCTGACTATTCCAACGCACATCCCTAACAGAACTCCATTGTCTTTACCCAAATAGATAGATCCATAGTGTGTGCTGAGAATTGGAGGTACAACTAAGATAGCACCAATAATTAAATATCTTACTGCAAATGGAGGTCTTTTCAAATTGAATTACCTTGGTCTGTTGGCATTGATACTCCTGAGGTAAACCAACAACTTTGACAGTTTCTATCGTTGCCCTTTTCTACATGCCACAAATAATAAAATTGTTTTTTTTCTTCACTCAACACTTTAACCCCGTAAACAAATTTATTAGGCGTATTCATAACTAAGTCTATCTTATGCGAATAATGATTTAAAAGTATTCTATAATGAACGTCATACAGCATAATTCTAAATCTAGAATAAGGCCCGGTCATTTTTTTATTTTCAGGATGAGCAAATAACCAAGTTTGTTTTATTCCTGTATCATTTTCGTCGTTATTTTTAAGAGCGTTTAATTGAATTTTAATCACATCATAAGCCGATAAGTTTTCAGCTGGCTTTATCATTTCTGCTTTTAAAGAGCTAATTAAAGAATAGAAAAAAAAGATTAATAATATTTTTTTTAATTCCATATTTTTTTTAAAGTTTCTTCTCTTTTACACCCCTTTTTATACATAAGGTATCTAATAAAGTTTTTTTCGTAATAATCTTGGTGATAATCCTCTGCAGGATAAAATTTCTCAAATTTCCAGACCAAAGTTACTATTTTATTATTAAATAACCTTTCTAGTTTTTTAAATGATTTATCAATAAATTCTTTTTCTGGTTGTGTTTGAAAAAAAATAACTGATCTATAACTTTTTCCTTTATCACAGAATTGACCTGTAGAATCAAAAGGGTCTATGTTTTTCCAATAAATATTCAAAAGATTTTCATAATTAACAATGTTTGAGTCGTAAGTAATTTCTATAGCCTCTACATGGCCAGTATCCTTGTAAATTACATCATGGTAAGATGGATTTTTTAAATGTCCGCCCGAATACCCTGAAATTGTAGATATTACTCCATTAACTTGATCAAAGGACTCTTCCATACACCAAAAACATCCTCCAGCGAAGTATGCTTTTTTCAATTCTTGTGAGTGAGCAAAAGAATTTATTAAAAAAATTAATAAAAATAATGAATATTTTATCATTATTAAATGATATATTAATTAAGATGAAAAACGAGGATCATATTGTCATAGATAATAATAACGATATTAATGACAGCTTTTGCGAAGAATGTAAAAATGAAGACGAAAGCGTCAAACAAAATTTAATTATGTATAGCTATAAAATTTGTAATAGTTGCAATATTTCAAAAAAAATTTTTCCTCTTTAAAATCCCTTAAAAAGTACGATAATTAAAAATAAAAAGAATGCTTGAATTAACCAGGAAACTACGACAACGGCTAATGCTTTCCACAAACTATCATAGTCCAGTGCAGATTTAACTGCTACAACCATACAAGCCAGCATCCAAAAAGCAGAGCCTACAAATGTTACCGTCATAAGTTCTGGTGTCACGCCAAAAACTCTTATTAAGCCTGGCGCACTTGAAAATCCAATAGTTCTTAAAAGCTCACCATGATCACTCTTAGTTTTATTGTCTCCAAATAATTTAACACCCACAAAATAGATTATGTAAGCCCATACATACCAACTAAGTAATGACAATGCTGGGGCAACTAAGAAATTTGATGCACCTAAATGCAAAGATCCTACGCCAGCTGCTAGACTGGACAAAACAACAACTATACCAGCTTGAAAAGTCGCTTTTTTATCTTTTTCAACTTCTTCGAATAATTCTATATCGATTTTAATTGCTCTGAAAATCCTATTAAAAAATAAATTAATCATTTTTTCTTGTAAAAGGTTTTAAAAGTTTGAGAATTTTTTTGTGTAAAATTTTATTTGAGGTAGCCAAAATATTTCCCCCGTGCTCAGCAGACTCATTTTTCCAGTTTGTGACTATTGCGCCAGAATTTTTCATAATAGGTATTAAGGGAAGTATATCATATGGTTTTAAATTTGCCTCAATAACGGCATCAACATAACCCTCAGCTAGTAAACAATAATTAAGCGCGTCAAAACCAGCTAGCCGGAAAGACCATCCAAATTTTTTAATAACTTTACGTTGTCTTTCATAACTTAAAGTACCATGAAAGTTTCCAATGATTTTTATTTTTTTTAAATTATTATTATTTGATGATTTTAAAATTGTCTTTTTATTTTTTTTAAACAAATAAGAATTATTTTCATCATTTATATAGTACTTATTAAGTTCTGGAAAATTGGCTAACCCCAAAAGAGATTTATTTTTATAAGACAGACTTATTAAATTTGACCAAGTCGGCGCTCCTATGACGAAAGCTCTAGTTCCGTCAATCGGATCGATAGACCATTTGAAATTATTTTTTGAGAGTTTTTCTTTAAATTCTTCTCCAATTATAGCGTCTTTAGGAAATTTTTTATTAATTAAAGATCTAATATACTTTTCAAACGCTTTATCAAAATTTGTTACGGGATCAAAATTTTTTTTAGATTTTGATTTGTTATTTACTTTAACACCTAATTTAGATTTTTTTTTGTAAAATAAGTTTAATTTTGGTGGTAATTTTTTTAAAAAGTTGAATGATTTTTTATAATTCATTATGTGTATATAACTTAATTTAAAATAAAATATATATGAAAATATCTAAAAATTTTGAACCCCTGGTAGCTGGAATAGCTGCCTCATTGATTATAGGAATATTATCATTTTTGAGCTTTGAAACATCCACAGGATTTTGGTTAATGTTCTCTTTTGGCTCTACAACTCTAATTGTATTACTCTTTTATGAAAGTGAATTCGCACAACCAACAAATATTTTTTTTGGACACTTGTTAGGGATCATTTTAGGAATATTAATTAACGAATTTTTTGGTGTATCATTTATCACTCTTGGTTTATCAGTTGGGTTAACTGTAACACTTATGATGTATTTAAAAGTAGTTCATCCTCCGGCTGCAGCAAATCCATTAATAGCTTTATTTGCAGATGTTTCTCTTAATTATATAATTTTTCCAGTTTTAGTTGGAAGTATTGTTATAATCATTCTATCAGTTGTAATTAATAAATTTATTTTAAAAAGAACCTATCCAAAAAAATGGTTTTAATTTAAAAAGAAAATTGTACCATTTAAAACAAACGCATAACTTGACCACAAAAAGTAAGGTATCATTAAATAAAAACTAATTTTATCTTTATTAAAGTATTCTTTCATTAAAATTATTATAAAAACCAAGATAATGATTAGATTTAATAATGCTAAACCGATTTGATGAAATCCAAAAAATACTACTGTCCATGTACTATTAAAAACAATATGAATAAAATATATTTTAAGAAGTTTGCTATCTAATGTATTGATCCAAACTTTCCAAATCGCTAAAGACATCATTATATATAAAGAGGACCATACTGGGGCGAACACCCAGCTTGGAGGATTAAAACTTGGTAATATTATCTGTGAGTACCAAGGTTCTTTATAAACTGATGTCGCATAACCTCCTATTACAGGCGCCACAAAGGTAATTATTAAAATTAAAGTTAAAGATAAATATTTATTTTGTGTCATGATATAAGATATAACTAATTAATGTCAGAAAATCAGAAAAAAATTTGGATTACTGGTGCTTCCAGCGGGATTGGAAAAGCTGTAGCTGAAAAATTTGCAACAGAGGGTTGGAAAGTTGCTGTTTCAGCACGAAGAAAGGAATTATTGGATGAATTAGCTAATAATCAGAATATAACATCCTTTCCTTTAGATGTAACTAACCAAAATCAAATAAACAACGTATTCAAAAATATTTTGATTGAATTTGGTGATTTGGACTTATGTTTATTTTCAAGTGGAACTTATGAGCCGAAAGATGAGCAAAGTATTGATCCAGACAAAATTAAAAATGTAATTAATGTTAATTTCTTAGGCGTTATAGACTGTGTAAAAGTTGTTGAGGATTATTTTAAAAATAAAAAATCTGGACACATTTCAATAGTTTCTTCGATTGCAGGCTACAGAGGTCTGCCAAATTCAAGTGGTTATGGTCCCTCAAAAGCTGCTCTTACTAATTTTAGTGAAAGTATTTACTTTGATTTTAAAAAATTTGGTGTGCGGGTCTCAATTGTATCACCTGGTTTCATTAAAACACCTTTAACTGATAAAAATGAATTTCCTATGCCATTTTTAAAAACTCCTGAATATGCTGCAGAAAAAATTTTTAATGGCTTGGTAAAAGGAAATGCTTTTGAAATTCATTTCCCAAAAGGCTTAACTTTAACTTTAAAATTGTTAAGAATATTACCTTATAGACTTTACTTATTTTTAGTAGACAAGCTTGTAAAACGATAATTAAAGAAGAGAATTAACGTATTCCCAATTGATTAGTTTATCAAAAAAATTTTCTAAGTAAGCTGGTCTTTTATTTCTATAATCTAAGTAATAAGAGTGCTCCCAAACATCACACCCTAATATAGGTTTCATATTATGAATTATAGGGTTTTCAGCATTTGGTGATTTAGTTACTACAAGCTTATCTTCTTTTAAAGATAACCAACACCATCCAGATCCGAACTGAGTAACTCCAGCATTGATAAATTCCTCCCTAAATTTTTCAAAACCTCCAAAATCTTCTTTAATCTTACTTTCAAGTTTGGATGGAACATTTCCTCCGCCATTAGGTTTCATGCACTTCCAAAAAAGATTATGATTCCAATGTTGGCTTGCATTGTTGAATATTCCTGCTTTTTTTTCGTTTGATGATTTTTTAATTATATCTTCCAAAGATAATTTTTCATAATCAGAACCTTTTATAAAGTTATTTAGATTTGTAATATATGTTTGATGATGTTTACCATGATGTAAATCCAAAGTTTTCTCTGACATTATTGGAGAAAGAGCTGAATTACTGTAATCTAATTTAGGAAGCTCAAACATATCAATCTTTTACAAACATTACGGTTAATTCTGCTACTTTAATTCCAAATTTAGTCATTGTCGCTCTGTTTATTGCCACGCGATCATCCTGCATGAAAATCCAATCATCAAACGTAATTTTAATATTTTTGCCTTTGACCGGCACCATCAATACATATTCAAATTTAAAAGCTGGACCATATGAGTATCCTTTAGCTGTTCCAACTACATCAGGGGCTGTTCCCTCGTAGTTATGTTCATCAATTTTTTTAATAGTCCATTGACGAGTTTGTCTTTCCCCATCATTCCAATCAAAAACTTCGTCTAAAATTAATTGAGAACCATCCCATTTTCCTTTTAAATCAGCTTTAAATTGTCTTGTAACTTTTCCAGATCTATTTTGTAACACTCCCCAAGCTTTGACATTACCTGATAAATAATTTTCGATGACTAGTCTCGGTTTTTGATCTTTAAAATCTGTCGGTTTCATTTTATTTGCACATCCTGTTGTTAAAATTAGTAAAAATAGTACTATAAATTTTTTCATGACGAATATCTATTAGACATAGAGAATTGAATCAAGTTAATGTTTCTAGACTTAAAACCGCCTTCACAATAAGATAAGTAGAATTCCCACATACGCTTGAAATATTCATCAAAACCAAGTGGGCTAATTTTTTCCCATGTCCTTAAAAAATTTTTTCTCCAAGTTGCTAAAGTTCTGGCATAGTCATCCGAGTAAGAATTGATTTTTTCTAATTTAAGGTCATTTTTTTAATTATATTCTCCATAAATTTAATTGAGGGTAAAAATCCACCTGGAAATATATATTTTTGAATAAAATCCTCATTCGCTCTATATCTTTCAAATAAGTCATCATTAATCACAATGCCTTGAATTGCAGCAGTACCATTATAATTAAGAACATTTTTAATTGTACCAAAATATTGGTCCATATATTTTTCACCGACAGCCTCTATCATTTCTATTGAAGCTACGTGATCATATTTTTCGTTAATATCTCTATAATCTAAAAACTTTACATTAACTTTGTTGTTTAAACCTGAGTTAAAAATCTTCTTTTTAGTAAATTCATATTGATTTTTTGAAATCGTGATACAGTCTACGCTTACATCATAATTTTTAGCTAAGAATTCAGCAAAACCACCCCAACCACATCCAATCTCTAAAACCTTGTTACCATTTTTTATATCCATTAAATTTATAAGCTCTTGAAATTTATTTCTTTGAGCGATTTCTAAATCATCTTTCTCGCTTTTAAAGATTGCGCTGGAATAAGTGAGAGATTTATCAAGCCACAATGAAAAAAATTCATTCCCTAAATCATAATGTTTTGAAATATATTTTTTACTCTTTGATTTTGTATTAGATGCAAAAATTTTTTTCAAAAAATTTTTTATTTTTTGTAATTTTAAACTTCCTGAAAAAGAATAGATTGTATTGATATTTCTCGCTGTAAGTTCAATTAGATTTGTTAAATTAGAGGTATAAAAATCTTTTTTCATATGAGCTTCTCCTAAAGCTGAGCTTCCACCCATAACGACGTTTAGGTAAAAATTTGGATTATTAATTTTGATATCTGAAGATAATTTACTCTCTAAGTCACCAAAATGAAAAACTTTTCCATCATAATTAATAAGTTTTAGATTTCCTTGCGAGATGTTCTTTAATTTATTCAAGACAAATTTTTCTGTAATTTTAAATAAACTCATTAATATTCTTCGTAACTTAGATTATTCTTTAATTTAGTATTTCTTTTTCTGTATATTGCCCCTTTTTTCCATAAAAGTAATGCTTCAAAATGTATCGAACTAATAATTTTAATTGTCATTAACGGATACTTAAAAAAGTTAAACATGAGTTGTTTCGAACTAAATTCTTTTTTCTCTCCTGTTTGGGTGGCTGTTAAAACTGTTCCTATCGAGTCTGTTTGTTTAATAAAGACTGAGAGTTTATCATTGGGATTGAGTAATTTAAAATTATAGTAAGTTTCCATATCCATAAATGGCGATACGTAAAACTTTTTTTTGCATTTTTGAGCTATTTCCACATTATCTTTAATTTTAAAAATGTATGTATGCTGCTCATTAAAAGTATTTTTTACCTCATAAAAAATCGCCTTTAATTTATCATCCTCGTAGCAATAAAAAATACTTAAAGGGTTGAACACATAACCAAAAATTCTTGGATAACAAAGTATTTTAACTTTATTAATTTCACCTTTTATATTTAACTTACTAATGTTTTTGAGAACCCATTCTTTTAAATCACTTCCGTCCCGTTCTCCATGATCTTTGTCATAAAAGCTAAAAATGTTAAACTTATTATGAGAGAAAATATTTATTGATCTGTCTAATTGATTGATTTCATCTAAATCAATTAATAATGAAAAAGTTTTATATTTTAAAAAATGTCTTACAGGTTTAAATCTTGTATGAGTTACTTCGCCATTGTAAATGCAGGAGTTCATCAAATTTTAAAGTTATTTATCAAATCTATAGATGATTTTAATCCATCTTCATGAAATCCGTAACCAAAATAACTTCCACAAAACCAAGTCCTTTTTTTTCCTTGTATTAATTTTAGATCTTTTTGAAGCGCGGTATTCTTTGAATTCAAATATGGGTGGGTAAAGTTAATTTTTTTAATAACAGAATTTTCATTAATTTTACTAATAGGGTTTAAAGTTAAAAAATAGTTTTTAGATGTATCTAAATTTTGTAGTTTATTTAACCAATAGGTAATGCATGTGTTTTCGCCGTCTGAAACAGAATTCCAACTAGACCAGGCTCTTTTTTTGTGAGGCATTAGTCTCTTATCAGTATGTAAATAAGCTTCATTCTTCACGTAATTAAATTTTTCCAATATATTTTTTTCTTGTTCCGTTGGTTTTTCTATCATTCTTAAACTTTGGTCTGCATGGGAAGCTAGTACTACTTGATCATAGTCAACATATTCATTGCCAATAATTACCCTAATATTGTTATCGCTTCTAATTAACTTATCCACTTTATAATTTTTAAAAATTTCTCCACTAATTTTATCTGTTACTTTTTTTACATAAGCTCTACTTCTATTTGAAACTGTGTACCATTGCGGTCTATCTTTAAATTTAAATAAACCATGATTAGTAAAAAAATTT
>CACFUE010000016.1 GCA_902569465.1 uncultured Pelagibacteraceae bacterium
CTAAATAGTATGATAGTTTGCATGGTTATTATCCAACCACGTCTGTGACCTAATTTACTTGTTAACCAAGGAATTCTTATTCTATCAATAATTGGAGCCCAAAGATAATTAAACGCGTATACAGCAAAAATCAAACCTGCCCAACCGATTGTACTTCTACTTAAACCGTCTTCTTTTAGCCAAAGGCTTAAACTGCTTCCGATTATAACCCAAGGAAAACCACTTATTGCTCCGAGCAACAATATCTTTAACATTCTCTTATCAAAATAAACTTTAAAAGTTTCAGACAAAGATTGTTTTTTATATATATCCATTTATTAATTTCTCCAAAATGATGGAAAGAATAAAACTAACACAGCAAAAAGTTCTAATCTACCAAGCAACATTCCCGCGGATAAAATCCATTTAGAGATATCAGGTATATCTTTATAATTACCGTTTGGGCCTATAATTTCTCCCAAGCCTGGCCCTACATTTGAAATAGAACTTGCCGCCCCAGAGATGGAGGTAATAAAATCTAATCCAGTTATCGATAAAAGCATCGCAATTATTAAAAAAATAAATAAAAAAGTAAAAATAAAAATTATTACAGAATTAATGAAATTATCTGAAATTTTTTGATTATTATATTTAGTTATAATTACACTATTAGGAGATAAGATTTTTTTAATTTGATTTTTTAAAAAAATTAATAACATTTGTAATCTAAAAATTTTTATTCCACATGCTGTTGATCCCGCACAGCCACCAATAAACATCAATAAAAGGAAAAATATTAAAGAAAATTTCCCCCATAATCCAAAATCATCTGTCACATAGCCTGTTCCTGATAAAATAGAAATTACATTAAATGAAGAAATTCTTATTTTTTCAAATAAATTACTTTCATAATTTATAAATAATAAATATAAGAACATTACTAAGATTGAGATTAAGAGCAAATATATTAGCCCTTTAATCTGAACATCTTGAATAAAAATCTTTCTATTTCCTTGGACAAATTTTAAGTATGAAATAAAAGGTATACTTCCTAAAATTATGAAAACACTTGCTACTATTTCAATGTTAGAACTTTTAAAAAATCCAATAGAGTCATTATGAGTAGAAAAACCACCAGTAGCTATTGTAGTCATTGCATGACTCACACTATCGAATACGTTCATTCCGAATATCCAATAAAAAAAACCACAAAGAAAAGTTAGTATTATATAAGTTGAGATAATTATAGCAGCCACTTCGATAGTACGGGGAAGAATTTTTTCAGTGCTATCTGGCCCTTCCATTTTAAATAGCTGCATACCTCCAACTTTTAAAAGAGGTAAGATTGTTATTGCCATAACTACAATTCCAATCCCTCCTAGCCACTGCATAATTGCTCTCCAAAGTAAAATACTCTTTGGACTGTTATCTAAATCTGAAATAATTGTAGCTCCCGTTGTTGTTATCCCAGACATACTTTCAAAAAAAGCCTCACTAAAAGTAAATTCTTCAGTAGATAATAAAAAAGGTAAGCTTCCAAATGAAGCAACTGTAATCCATGCTAAAGAAGAAAATAAAAAGGTTTGACGTAAATTAAGTTTAAATTCTTTTTCTAAGTTCGCAAGAATGAATAACACTCCAATAAAACATGTGATAAATGACGCAGAAATAAAGCTGTGATTTCCCTCGTTTGAAATTACCTGGACAGTGTAGGGCGCCAACATCGACGCACCTAAAACTAATAATAATATACCAATTAAAAAAAAGACAGTTTTGTTAGTAGCCATTAAAAATGAGATTATTTAAATAGTTTTAAAATTCAACTTAATATCATACAATTATATCTGTATTTTGAGCATAAAATTTAATAAACCTTAGTAATGCTTGATAACAACTTAATTCAAACAACCTCATCCTGGCCCTTTGTAGAGGTTAGAAAACTTTTAAAAGATAGAAAAGAAATTATAAAAAAAAGAAATAAAATAACTTTTCAAACAGGTTATGGACCTAGCGGATTACCTCATATTGGAACTTTTGGTGAAGTTGCAAGAACTTCAATGATGATAAATGCTCTTAACCATATTCAGAAAATTGACCATGAATTAATTACATTTTCTGATGATATGGATGGTTTAAGAAAAGTTCCTGACAATATTCCCAATGATGATATTTTAAAAAAAAACTTAGGAAAACCTTTAACCTCAATACCTGATCCTTTCAAAAAATATAACAGCTTTGGTGAACATAATAATGAAAAATTAAAAAAGTTTCTTAATGAGTTTAAGTTTAATTTTAAATTCAAAAGTTCTACTGAAAATTATAAAAAAGGCGTTTTTAATAACTCTCTGATGCGTGTTTTAGAAAAATATGAAGAGATTATGAACATTATTTTACCAACTCTAAGAGAAGAGAGGCGTAAAAGTTACTGCCCATTTCTACCAATATGTCCTAGCACAGGCAAAGTGCTTGAAATTCCATTAGATCAAATGGATAAAAAAACAGGGAAAGTTATCTTTAATAACAATAATGAAAAAATTGAAACAAATATCCTAGACGGAAATTGTAAATTACAATGGAAAGTTGACTGGGCAATGAGATGGTTTACTTTTGATGTAGATTTCGAAATGTATGGTAAAGATCTTTCTGAAAGTGCGATTTTGTCAAATAAGATCTGTCGAACGCTTGGTAAAAATCCCCCAAATGGATTTGCTTATGAATTATTCTTGGATGAAAAAGGAGAAAAAATTTCTAAATCAAAAGGTAACGGAATTTCTATTGAACAGTGGTTGAGGTATGCTTCTCCAGAAAGTTTAGCTTTGTACATGTATCCAAATCCGAAAAGAGCTAAAAAACTTTATTCAGAAGTAGTCCCAAAAACTGTAGATGAATATCTCTCTTACATTGAAAAATACCCTTCTCAAGATATAAAAAATCAAATACTTAATCCTGTTTGGCATGTTCATAATGGCAAACCGCCAGAAGAAAAAATAGTTATGCCATTTTCGATGCTTTTAAATCTTGTAGGATCAAGTAACGCTGATAATAAAGATATTCTTTGGAAATTTATAAATAGATTTCATAAAGAAATAAAACCAGAAAATTTCAAAATACTTAATAATCTAACAGAATATGCAATAAATTATTTTAAGGACAAAGTTGAACCAAATAAAAAATTTAAGAAACCAACAAAAGAAGAAAAAAAAGCTTTAGAAAATTTAGTAAAAAAATTAAAAAATATTGATCAGTCGTTAACACCTGAGGAGATTCAAACACAGGTTTATTCTGTTGGTAAAGAGAATGGATATGAAAAAAATTTAAGAGATTGGTTTAAATTAATTTATGAAGTTGTCTTTGGTGAGGAAAATGGACCTAGAATGGGATTTTTTATAAGTTTTTTTGGATTAAAAGAAACAATAGAACTGATAAATAATAAATTAAAATAATGTTCTCAATATTAAAACCTTATATCTTTTCTTTAGATCCTGAAGTAGCACACGATTTAGCTATTAAGTCATTAAAATTAAATTTACTTCCAAAAAGTATTTTTACAGTAAATAACGAGAACATGCTTCAAACTACCTTGTTTAATAAAAAGATACCTAACCCAATAGGTTTAGCGGCAGGTTTCGATAAAAGCGCTGAAGTATACAACTCTTTATTTAAATTAGGCTATGGTTTTGTAGAAGTCGGGACAATAACTCCAAAAAGACAACTTGGAAATCCTAAACCTAGAATTTTTAGGTTAGAGAAAGATCAGGCATTAATAAATCGACTTGGTTTTAACAACCATGGGTCCGAAATTGTATCAAAAAGATTAGCTGAAAATTCGCCTAGTGGTTTTCTAGGAATAAACATAGGACCAAATAAAGATACTCAAAATAAAGAAGAGGATTACTATATATGTTTGTCAAGACTCTTCTCCTATGCTGACTATGTCACAATAAATATATCATCACCAAATACAGAAGGCCTGAGAAGTTTCCATGATGAAAAAGAATTAAAAAAACTTCTTACTGGTATAAATAGAGTAAAAAAAGATAAAAATATTTTAAAACCTATAATTTTAAAACTTTCTCCTGATATAAATGGAAATGATATCAGTAAGATTATAGAATTAATTTTTCAATATAAAATCGATGGTATCGTAATTTCAAATACAACAGATGGTAATCGTTCAAATCTATCTGATTTTAATAAAAATGAAGCTGGCGGATTGTCTGGCCAACCCCTCAAAGATTTATCAACAAAGTTGATAAAAAAATTTTATAATGAAACAAGGGGCAAAATTCAAATAATTGGTGTTGGAGGAGTAGACTCGGGCCAAGCAGCATTTGAAAAAATAATTTCAGGAGCTAATGCTATACAACTTTATACAGGAATGGTTTATAAGGGGCCTGGAGTGGTAAAAGAGATGAAAAAAGAGTTAATTTCAATTTTAAAAAAAGAAAATATAAAAAATATTAGGGATGCAATTGGAATTAATGCTTGACCACTGGTAACATCATAATTATATAACTGTAGGAAAAATTATGTCTAAAAGATGTGAATTAACTGGAATATCACCTTTAAAAGGTCATAACGTAAGTCATGCCAAAAACAAAACAAAACGAAGGTTTTTGCCCAATTTAAAAAAAGTGACTTTTAGAAGTGATATCCTTAAAAAAAATATAAAATTAAATGTAGCTAATGCTGCTTTAAGAACAGTTGATTTTAAAGGTGGGCTAGATAAGTTTCTTTTAACTGCAAATAATATAAAGTTATCTAATAAAGTAAAAAAAATTAAAGCTTCAATTTCTTCTAAATCTTAAAATGAATTTGTACTACAAACTATCGGTGTTGATGGGGCTAGTAGTTTTAGTTTCAAACTATTTGGTCCAATTTCCTGTGCAATATTTTGGATTAAGCGAGATACTTACATATGGTGCTTTTAGCTATCCTATATCTTTTCTAATCACCGATTTAGCTAATCGGGCTTATGGAAAAATTGTGGCTAGAAAAGTTGTATATGTTGGTTTTATTATAGGGATAATATTTACTTTGTTTATCTCAACAAACTTTTCAGATATTATTTCTATAAGAATCGCAATTGGTTCTGGACTTGCTTTTTTTATATCTCAAAATTTAGATATTAAAGTGTATGATATATTTAGAAAAAGAAGTTGGTTTGTGGCACCTCTAACATCATCAGTATTTGGATCAATTACAGATACATTCTTATTTTTTTCAATATCCTTTTATGCGACGGGAGTACCTTGGATAACGTTAGCTTTAGGCGATCTAGCGGTTAAATTATTTATAGCTTTAGGAATGTTAATACCATTTAGACTGTTCTTAAATAAAATTCGAGACTATACTGAAAATTCTTTTTCAAAAGCAAAACTTTAGTGCAAAGATTTTTTATTTTTTTCTACAAATAAATCAGTAAGCTGATTTATCATTACATCTCCTAAATCTTGAACATCTGTGATTTTCACTGCTCTATTATAGTATCGAGTAACATCGTGACCAATTCCTATTGCTAAAAGCTCTATATTAGATTTATTTTCTATCCATTTTACAGTCTTCTTTAAATTTCCCTCAAGATAATCGCTAGTGTTAGTGGAAAGTGTAGAATCGTCTACTGGCGCACCGTCTGAAATTACCATTAAAATTTTTCTATCCTCTTTTCTTTTGTTCATTTTATTAAAAGCCCACTTCAGTGCCTCACCATCAATATTTTCTTTAAGTAAACCCTCTTTAAGCATTAGTCCCATATTATTTTTGGCTTGCCTCCAAGGAGTATCAGCAGATTTATAAATAATATGTCTTAGATCATTAAGTCTGCCCGGTAAATTAGGTTTTTCATTTTTCATCCATTTTTCTCTTGAAGAACCACCTTTCCAATGTTTTGTAGTGAATCCTAATATCTCAACTTTTACTGAACACCTTTCCAAGGTCCTAGAAAGTATGTCAGCACAAATGGCAGCAACTGATATAGGTTTTCCTCTCATAGATCCCGAATTATCTATTAGTATCGTTACTAGTGTATCTTTAAATTCAATATCTTTTTCTTTTTTAAATGATAAAGAATTAAATGGATCCATAATGATTCTTGGTAGTTTTGAAGTGTCTAGTAAACCTTCTTCTAAATCAAAGTTCCAAGATCTATTTTGTTTTGCTAGTAATTTTCTTTGAAGCTTATTTGCTAATTTAGATATAAAACTTTTTAATTGTAATAATTGCTGATCTAAATTTTTTCTTAGCCTTGTTAATTCTTCTATATTTTCAAGATCTTCAGCTCTGATAATTTCATCAAACTCTTCAGTATATGTTTTGTATTTTAAATCTCCTAAATTTTGGCTTCCCTTTTTTTTTAAATCTGGTCTTGAACTATCTTCAATTTCAATATTTTCCTCAGCTTTATCGGACTCTCTTGCTTCATTTTCTAAATCTGGGACGCCACTTTCAACAGACATTTCCTCATGCCTTTCATCTTCTTCCTTTGATTTTTGATCTCTATTTTGAGGTTTTGAATCTTTATTATTCTCTTTAGTATCATCTTCTTTTTTTTCTTGTTCCTCAATTTCGTCGTCTAAACTCATATCAGTAATTAATTGAGAAATAAGGGAATTGAACTTTTCTTGTTGTAAAGCAAGATCTTTCAGTTCATTTATTTTTTCTTTAAATTTATCATTTAAGTCTTTTTTATAAGTTTTAAATTTTTTATCTGTTTGACTTTCATTTTTAAAATCTAGAAACTTTACTCTTAAATAATTTTCAAAGGACTCTATTATTTTATCTTCACTACTTTTCAGGTCTAGTCCAGAAATTCTTTTTTGATAAAATTTTTCAATATTTTTTTTAACTCCTCTAAAATAACTTGTTCCAATTTTTTCACATCTTATCTTCTCTGAAATACTATAAAGTTTTTTTGATATATTTCCCTTTGGTTCATATTTCTTTAATGTTTTTTTATTTGAGAACCTGTGATTAAGTGATTTTGAGTCAGCTATCGCTCTAATTTCTTCATAGTTAACTGTATTACTAATCTTTTGGAGATCAGGTAATTTTATTGAATTTTGATTATTTTTTGAAATCTCATTTCCAAAAGAAACTTCAATTTTTTGAGAGTTTGACAATGATCTTACAGTTGAGCTTATTGCAGCTTTAAAGTCCTCAATTTTTTCTTTTTTATTTTCCACGTTATAAAATGACGTTGACAGAGGACTCTGGTAAATCTTCACCAAAACATCTTTGGTAGTATTCAGATATTATTTTCTTTTCTAAATCATCGCATTTATTTAAAAATGTAATTCTGAATGCATAACCTTTATCTTTAAAGATCTCTGTGTTTTCTGCCCAATGCAAAACAGTCCTAGGGCTCATTACAGTTGAGATGTCCCCGTTGACAAAACCTTTTCTAGTTAAGTCTGCAACTTTAATCATGTTTGATAATAATTCTTTTCCATCTTTATTATTAAATGTTTTATTTTTAGCTAAGATTATTTCTAATTCTTTTTCAAAAGGAAGATAATTTAAAGTTGATACAATATTCCATCTATCCATCTGGCCTTGGTTTATTTGTTGAGTTCCGTGGTATAATCCTGTTGTATCTCCTAATCCAACAGTATTCGTAGTTGCAAATATTCTAAAAAAATCATGTTGTTCTAAAACCTTATTTTTATCTAACAGTGTAAAATTTCCTTCATTCTCTAAAACTCTTTGAATAACAAACATTACATCAGGTCTACCAGCATCATATTCATCGAAAACTAATGCTACAGGGTTTTGAATTGACCATGGTAAGATCCCCTCTTTGAATTCAGTAATTTGTTTTCCGTCTTTAAGAACTATTGCATCTTTTCCGATTAAATCGATCCTGCTAATGTGGCTATCTAAATTTACTCTGACGCAAGGCCAATTTAATCTTGCAGCAACCTGTTCTATATGTGTTGATTTTCCTGTACCGTGATAACCTTGAATCAAAACTCTCTTATTAAAAGAGAATCCAGCTAAAATTGCAAGTGTTGTATCTTTATCAAATTTGTAATCAGGGTCAATTTTTGGAACGTACTCATTCTTCTTTGAAAATGCTCCAACTTTCATATCACTATCAAAACCAAATGTTTGTTTCACCGAAAGTTTAATATCTGTTTTTTGTAAAAGTTGTTGTGTACTCATTTTTTCCCTAAAGTTTTCTTTAATTGGCTATAAGCCAAAGTAATTTTTTTTAATTTTTCCTCAAATTTTTTATTACCTTGGTTTTTATCAGGATGATATTTTTTTACAAGTTCTTTAAACCTAGAGTGTATTTCTTCCCATTTTACATTGTCATTAAGGTCTAAAACTTGAAGCGCGTCTTTATCTGTTTGTGATGCTTTTGTTTTTTTGAAGTCTCTAAAATTTGAACTTTTAAAAATATTTAATTTATCTTCAAGCGCATTATTCCATAAAATATTAAAAAAATTATCAGATGAACCAAATTTTTTGGTGGATTTATGCCATGTTAAATCTGATTTTATAAAAAATTCTATTTCTTGATCATTCATATTTTCAAAATAATTCCAATTCTTATTAAATATTTTAATATGCTCTAAGCATAACAATCTATATTTTTTGCTATTATCCTTCTCAATTGGAGCTTTATAAGATCCGATATTTTTACAATTTTTCCAGTCACAAATAATTTTCATTAACTGTTTCTATATAGTAAAAACTTATTAATGAAAAATTATTTTGATATAATTGAAAAAAAACTCAAAAATGAATTAAATATTGAAAAGTTTGAAATTATAGACAATACGTCAAAACATAAAGGACACAAATTTTTTAAATCTGGCAAATATCATTTACATCTAAAAATCGAGTCTAGTTATCTCAAGGCTATGCCAAGAATAAATTCTCATCGTTTAATAACAAAAATATTAAAAGATGATTTAAAAGATAGAATCCATGCTTTAGAAATTACAATCTGCTAATTTTTTTTATATCATTCTTTAAATTTCGCATACTAATTTTGTGCTGATGAGGTTTTGTAGTTTTGCCAATTCTTTTTAATAAAATAAAGTTTATCTTTTCATCATCATTTTTTTTATCATTTTTAAGGTACTTTAATAGTTCCTCAATATTTTTACTTTTAGAATATTTTTTAAAAGTATAAGATAAGTTATTTTTCAAATATATTTCTTGAATTTCATTCAGAACATTTAAATTGCAAACTTTTTTATAGTAAGAAATTCTTGTAGCTAATATCATGCCTGCTAGAACAGCTTCACCATGGGTAATTTTTTTTGAATAATTATTTTTAACTTCTATAGCGTGTGCAAAAGTATGACCAAAATTTAATATCATCCTTAGGTTTTTTTCTGAGACATCTTTGTTAACGAAATGTAATTTAATTAAACAACTTTTTTTTATAGAATGAATTAATTCAAAATTTTTTTTTAAAAAAAGATTGTGGGTATTTTTTTTTAGCCAATTGAAAAAGTTTTTGTCTTTGATTAATGAATGTTTCAAAATTTCTGCATATCCGCAAATCATTTCTTTTTTTGGAAGAGATTTAAGAAAGGATATATCTGAAATTACTAACTTTGGTTGATAAAATGAACCAACCAAATTTTTTCCGTAAAAAGAATTGACTCCAGTTTTTCCTCCAATTGAAGAGTCTACTTGAGCTAGCAAAGTTGTTGGTATATTTATGAAATTAATTCCTCTTTTAAATATACTTGAAATAAATCCTACAACATCGCCTGTAATACCTCCACCAACACTAATAATTAAATCTGATCTATTTAAATTTTGGTTAAGAAGAAGATTTAAATAAGTATTTACAGTATTCAATGATTTTGTTCTTTCATTTGCTTCAAAAGTATAAATTATAAGTTTATATCTTTTTAAATTCTTTACTAAAATATTCTTAAATTTTTTTGGAATATTTTTATCAATTATTATAACTATCCTCTTTGTTTTTGGACAAAGAGATTTAATTTTTTTGGGTAAAATTTTAAGTATATTCTCACCAATTAAAATTGAATAATTGTTTCCTAAATTTTTTGTTTTAATTTCCTGAATTTTCATACAAATTTAGTATTCTAGATGCTATCTCTTCTGGTTTTAAAAAATTACACTTTATTCTATAATCTGACTCACTATAAGTCTTCATTCTTTCTAAGTAAATTTTGTTTATATTTTCACTGAAATTTTTTTTCATTAAAAGAGGTCTTTTTTTTGAGTTTCTTAACCTTTTTATCAACTCTTCCCCACTTACATCTAGCCAAAAACTAACACCTGAATTTTTCACAGCCCTCCTTATTGATTTATCCAAAAAAGCTCCGCCTCCAAGAGATATAACGTTATTGCTGTTTTTGAGTTCTCTAAGCGTTACTTCATTTTCAATTTTTCTAAAATAAGGCTCACTTTTTTTTTTGAAAATTTGGCTTATTGAGTTTTTCTCTTTTTCTTCAATCAAGTTGTCAATATCTTTGAAATTAAAAGACAGTTTCTCAGCTAAAATTTTGCCAATAGTGGACTTCCCAACACCCATCATTCCAGTTAATACAAGGTTTTTACTCAATATATTATCCTATTTTAATTTGATTTTTCATAAATATGTCTTATTTATTAAGTTTAAATCAATTCACAAACTATGCAACTTAAATACAACAGACAACCAAGCTTTGGAAGTTTATTAATTAAATTTTTAATAAAACTTTTAATTGCTATTGTCGTTTTAATTTTGACTATCTTTCTTTTGGAAAAAGTTAATTTTCCTAGCCCTGAA
Organism: uncultured Pelagibacteraceae bacterium; assembly: GCA_902569465.1. Lineage (GTDB taxonomy): Bacteria > Pseudomonadota > Alphaproteobacteria > Pelagibacterales > Pelagibacteraceae > Pelagilacustribacter. The sequence continues at coordinate 10,739 of CACFUE010000016.1, forward strand.
AAAAAATATGACATTGATGTGACAAATGATGTTAAAAAACTCTAAATATTTTATTTTCGTTTCATTATTTCTTTTACTTTTTTCAAGCTCAAAAAGTGATGAAAAAATAGATATTTGGAAAAACGATAATAAAAAAAAAAGTGAAACCAACCTAGGCTCAGAAGATCTTCAATCAGCACCAAAGATAGATTATAAAAAAGTATTAAATTCTAACAAAGAACAAAAAATAAAAATTGAAGATAGTTTGTCCGACTCATCTAAAGAAGCAAATGTTTTTGGTATATACGACCCGGCAGATTATAATTTCAATTTAAATATGTGGTCTTCTACAAGTGCTGACGATGTAAGATCAAGCATCAAAAGAATAAAAAAAATGAACTTATCGAAAACATCAAGTGAAATTTTAGAGAATGTTTTGTTATCATTCTCTTACCCGCCGGATGGAATGGATGAAAAAGAATTTGTAAATTTAAAAGTAAATTGGTTGATTGAAAATGAACGTTCAGAACTATTAGAAATTTTTTTAAACCAAAATGAAAAATTTCACGGGAAAAGTAAAGCTGTTCAATACTTAGTAGACAAAAATATTGCCAAGGCTAACATTAAAGAAGGTTGCGATAAAATTAAGTTTATAGGAAGCAATATAAAAGATTCATATTTAGAAAAATTTAAAATTTACTGTTTAGTATTTAACAATCAAAATTCCCAAGCCCAACTCTTATTAGATTTATTACGTGAGCAAAAATTATCAGATAAATTTTTTGATGATAAAATAAATTTTCTTCTTGGAATTTCGGATAAAACCACTAATAAAATCAATGAGAAAAACTTACTTAACTTTTATCTCTCAAGTATAACCATTAAAAATTTTAAATATAAGCCTTCAGAAAAAACAAAAAAAGAAATTTGGAAATATTTGAATGCTGCTAATTTAATTCAAATTGAGGACATTAAAGATAAAGAAAAGATAGGCGATTTGGAAATTGCAGCAAATTTAGGCCAAATTGATAAAAAAATTATCTTTGATATTTATAAGCAAATTCCATTTAATTTAAATACTCTGATTAATGCTCAAAATCTTTACCAAACTCTCGAAGGAATTGATGCTAGATCTTTAATTTATCAAAAATACTTATTATCTGAGGATACAAAAACTAAAATCGAATATCTTTTTATACTTGAAGAATTATTTAAAAATGAAAAAAAACAAAATATATATTCAGCTTTTTTAAGCGAAAAATTAAATGAAATCGGTATAGAAAATATTCCTAAAGAATATCAGGAAGTTGCAAAACGTAAGATAAAATTAGTTGAAGAATTTTCATTAGGCAAAATAAGATATAACGACAAAGTCTTACATCAATCAAAAATCATGAAACTTTATGTTGA
>CACFUE010000017.1 GCA_902569465.1 uncultured Pelagibacteraceae bacterium
CGATTTTGGAATTATATTTTTATCTAAATGACTATGAAACATTTTCCAAAGATTTATTCTGAATTCCACTGCTTTTGGTTTTAACATTTTTGGAAGGTAAATATGGTATCTACCAATTTTTATTCCCATCCCCCATAATTTCTTTCTTTCATTTACAGGTATTGACTTAACAATGCTTTCAACTTCTGTTCTTTTGATAACTCCATTGTTTTCATAAAGTTGAAACACAAGACCTCTTAAATACTGATTAGAAATTTTATGTTTTGTAAGCTTTACCAAATCTCCTAAAACATCGTTTATGAAATCATTAAGCCAACTATGAAGAAATTTAGATAATTTATTTTTTGAATCATCATTTAAAGAGTCGTCTGCAATTATTTCAATTTCAGGACTAAGATAGTCGTTTCCTTTTTTTAATCTTGCTATAGGATGATTTTTCCAAATTATTTTATTGTCTTTATTTAAATCAATTTTACTATCTGAAACAATTTCATTAACTCTTTTTACTAACTCTTTCTCTAAACCTTTTCTTGCAGCTTTTTTAATTGACTTGATATCTGTATCCAACGTTTTTGAGGTAATTTCTATTAAAAATTTTAAACCTTTTAACTCCCCTATTAGCTGATTGTCTATATAAATTTTGTTTTCGTCACTAATCTCAGTGTTCAAAATTAAGTCTTGCTTTAAACTTTTTGAAAGAATGCTTATTTTTTTATCAATAAAGCTTTTTGTTAGTTCTTCATGTAATTTATCAGATAACTTATCTTCTATACTTTTAGTAAGTTGCACCCAATAATCTGAATTATCTACCCAATTTTTTTTATTTGCAACGTAAGACCAAGTTCTAACATTTGATAATCTATGAGAAAGTAAATCCACATTTCCATGATTTTTTTCTAAACCTTTTAATTGTTCTTTCATAAAACTACTTGGTATCCTTTTTTTTCTTGTCGACAAAAACTGAAATACTTTATCAATTACGTTTATATGTTGCCCGTAAGCCTTTTTCTCAAAATCGGGTATTTGACAGCACTCCCAAAGTAATTCAAGATTTTTAAGATAAAGAATATTATTTGCTCCCTTTTTTAAAAAAAACCTCAATACACTTTCATCAAGTGAATCGTTAGTTCTTAAAAGATTTTTTTTATTTGGCTTTTGCTCAAGAGAGGAGATAAGTTTATCTGGGTTTTCGAAATTTAATTTTGAATTTCTCCAATATATAGTTTTTGTATCTGGTAGCTGGTGTTTTTCAATTTTCTCTATTTCGTCAGAATTTAAGCTTTCACAATCACCTGTAGTGCCAAATCCACCATCATTTTTATACCTACCTGCTCTACCAGCAATTTGAGACATCTCTATAAGATTTAATCTCCTAGTTTTCTTACCATCAAATTTTTTTAAATTTGAAAAATAAATTTCATTAATATCCATATTAAGTCCCATTCCAATTGCATCAGTAGCGATTAGATAATCAACATCACCTGATTGATAAAGGCCAACTTGAGAATTTCTTGTTTTTGGACTAAGTGAACCCATAATTATTGCAGCTCCACCTTTTTGTCTTCTTACTAATTCTGCAATAGCGTACACCTCTTCTATTGAGAAAGCTATGATAGCAACTCTTCTATCTAATTTTGAAATTTTTTTTATTCCCGAATAGCTCAATTTTGAATATCTTTCTTTTTTTTCAAAATCAACGTTACCTACTAATTCTTTAATAATGTTTTCCATTATTTGAGAGCCTAAAAACATGGTGAGCTTTGATCCTCTAGACTCCAATAGTCTCTCTGTGAAGATGTGTCCTCTTTCTCGATCAGCGCACATTTGAATCTCATCAATTGCCACAAACTCTACTTCTTTATTTTTTGGCATAGACTCTACTGTACATATAAAATAAACAGCAGAACTTGGAATTATTTTTTCTTCTCCGGTAATAAGCGCAACTTTATTTAGCCCAACTTTTTGTACACATTTGTCATAAACTTCCCTTGCAAGCAGCCTAAGAGGAAGCCCAAAAATACCGGAGTCGTGCTCTAACATTTTTTCTATAGCCACATAAGTTTTTCCAGTGTTCGTAGGTCCTAATAAAGCGATTATTCTTTGGTCCGGATAATTCATTTTTGTGTTAGCTATTTTTTTTTACACTATATGTAGATCAAATTTGAGAACAAAGTAAGATTAAAACATGACCGAATCAATTTGTCAAATGTTCCTATTTTAAACAATTGATTTGACTTCTAATAGCCAGTCCCCGTATAGGTAAAATAAGACGACAATGCCTTTTAAAGTAAAAAAAAAAATTCTTAAATTAAAAGAGTCATCAACACTTGTTATTAATGAAAAGTCTAAAGAACTTATTTCTAAAGGAAAAAAAATCTATCAATTTGGCTTTGGTCAATCTCCATTTCCAGTTCCAGATACAATAGTTGATTCTTTAAAAAAAAATGCTTATAGAAAAGAGTATTTACCAATCCAAGGTTTACCAGAGTTAAGAGAAGAAATTTCAAAATACTTACTTAAAAGAACAGGCAATGACTATCCAAAAGAAAATATATTAATTACTCCTGGATCCAAAGAAGCAATGCTACTAATACACTTAGCATTTAATGGAGAAATTATTATACCTGCACCAGGTTGGGTTTCTTATGAGCCTCAAGCAGAAATAGGTTCAAACAAAGTTCATTGGTTAAAAACCTTGAGATCTAATAACTGGTTTCCAACTAGCCAGGAACTTGAAAAAAAAATAAAATCAGTAGGTAAAAATAAAAATTTAATATTAATATTGAATTCTCCTAATAATCCCTCAGGGACTACTTGTAATAATTTAATGGAGCTTGCTAAAGTTGCAAAAAAATATAAAATTTTAATTTTATCAGACGAAATTTATACTGATCTTACTTTCTCTAATGACTATAGTTCAATATCAAAATTTTATCCAGAGCTTACTTTTATAACAAGCGGGTTAAGTAAATGGTGTGGAGCAGGAGGATGGAGACTTGGTTTTTTAGCCGTTCCAAAAAAATTAACTGAATTTTTAAGAAGCCTGAAATCTTTGGCGAGCGAATCGTATTCCACTGTAAATACTCCAACTCAATATGCCTCTATAGAAGCTTATGCTAATGATCATGAGCTATATAAGCTCAAAGTCAGAGCAATTTTAAAAGCCGTCGGGAATTATGTTTATGAGAATTTAAAATCTAATAAAATTTTAATCGCACCTCCACAAGGTGCATTTTATTTAATGCCGGAATTTAAAAATAAAAAATACAAAACATCATCACAATTATGTGAAACTATTTTAGATGAAACTGGAGTTGCAATGTTGCCGGGTTCAGATTTTGGCTTTAAACCTTCTAAAATGCTAACAAGATTAAGTTATACTGATTTTGATGGATTTGAATTTTTTAGAAATGTTACAAACTGCAGACAAATAGATGATGAGATGATAAAAAAATTCGCTCCAAATGTGGTAGAAGGGGTTTCTAAACTGTCAAATTGGGCCAAAAATTTATAAGAATCTCTTTGACCTCAAACTAATAACGTAGTTAAATTAATTATTATAACAATAGGAGAACACATGAAAAAAATGATGTCATTGATTTCAGCGGTGTTGGTAATGTTCGCTTTTTCAAGCCCTATTACCTCAATCGCTAAATCTGCAGAGTTCTTTACTATAGGAACAGGTGGACCTACTGGAGTATATTTCCAAACAGGAAACGCAATCTGCAAAATGTTACACAAATCAGCGATAAGTGCTGATCACGGTAGAAAAAAAGGTACAGCTAAAGCTTACAGATGCACTGCGCCTTCAACAGGTGGTTCTAACTACAATATTGGACAAATCAAAGATGGTGAGTTTCAATTTGGTGTTGCTCAGTCAGACTGGCAGTATCATGCTTACAATGGTTCAAGCAAATGGGAAGGAAAACAGTTTAGTAATTTAAGAGCTGTATTTTCTGTTCACAATGAACCTTTCCAAATTTGGGCTAGCAAAAAATCTGGAATTAAAAATTTCAAAGGCCTTAAAGGAAAAACAGTAAACATCGGTAACCCTGGTTCTGGTCAAAGAGGAACTATGGAAGAATTAATGAAAGCAATGGGAGCAGATATGAGTATGTTCAAGGCAACTACTGAACTTACTTCATCTGAACAAGTTAAAGCTCTTTGTGATGGTAAAATAGATGCATTCGGTTATTCAGTAGGATTTCCTAATGGTGCTATGGAGCAAGCAGCTACTTGTAAAGCTAAAGCTAGCCCGATAAATTTAACTGGTGCACCAATTCAAGGATTAATTGATGGAGCAGACTATTATGCAAAAGCAGTTATTCCTAAAGGAACTTACTCTAATCAGAAAAGAGATGCTACAACGTTTGGTGTAAAAGCTACAGTTGTTACAAGCGCAGATGTTTCTGAGGAGCTTGTATACTTAGTTACAAAAGCGGTAATGGAGAACTTTGATGACTTCAGAGCTCAACACCCTGCTTTTGGACCTCTGGAAAAGAAAAATATGATAGCTGATGGCTTATCAGCTCCGCTACATCCAGGTGCAATTAAGTATTACAAAGAAGCTGGATTAATGTAATCTAACTTTTTAGTTTTATTAAAAAAGGCCCAATATTTCTTGGGCCTTTTTTTTTAGAATAAGGTATCTTAACTAAAATGAATCAAACTATTCAAAGTAAAATTAAAGACAAAATTCAAGAAGATATTTCTCCTACTCGAAATTTATCAGGTGTACACTTAAAAATAGTTTTTGGAATTGCTATTCTTTGGACATTATTTCAACTTTGGTATGCTTCTCCTTTTCCTTTTTGGTTTAACTTTGGAATGTTCAAAGGTCTTCCTGCTAGAGCAATACACCTAGGTTTTGCTTTAACCTTAGCCTTTCTAATTTTTCCAGCAGTTAGAGGGAAAAAAATTTCAGTAATTGATATTATTATTAGTATTATCGGGGCTTTAAGTTGCTTATATATTTATTTTTTCTATGACGATTTAGTAAATAGAGGCGGTATACTTTTAGTAAAAGAAATATTTGGTTTTAAAGTTCCAGTAGAACTTATAATTGGCGCTACAGGCATATTAATTTTATTAGAAGCGACTAGAAGAGCTATAGGTTTACCTCTAGTTATAATTGCTGTTTGTTTTCTCTTATTCTCTTATTTTGGAAAATTTGCTCCTGATATTATTTCTCACGGCGGACTTTCAGTAAAAAGATTAGTAGGATTTCAATGGTTTGACCAAGAAGCAATATTTGGAATACCAATAGGAGTTTCAGTAGATTTTATATTTTTATTTGTTTTATTTGGAGCTTTGTTAGAAACAGCTGGTGGCGGAAAATATTTTTTAGACTTAGCTTTTGCAATGGTTGGTAAAATGCGAGGAGGTCCAGCTAAGGCAGCAATATTAGGATCTGGAATGACCGGTATGATTTCAGGTTCCTCAATTGCAAATACAGTAACAACTGGAACTTTTACGATTCCGATAATGAAAAAAACAGGTTTTTCTCAAGAGAAAGCAGGCGCTATTGAAGTTTCTTCTTCAGTTAATGGACAAATAATGCCACCCGTGATGGGAGCAGCTGCATTTGTCATGGCAAGTTTTATTGGTGTTACTTATTTTGAGGTCGTTAAACATGCTTTCTTACCTGCTATCATTTCTTACATTGCTTTATTCTATATATCTCATTTAGAGGCCCTTAAATTAGGATTAAAAGGAATGGATGATGCCGATGTTCCTCACTTAAAGAAAACTTTTTTATCTGGTTTACATTTTTTAATACCCATTTTTGTTTTGATTTTTTTACTTGTTTATATGAGATATACAGCAGGTTTTTCCATCTTTTATGCAACGTTATCTTTAATATTAGTAAACTTAGTAAGTCGTATAATAAAAAATCCAGATTTTAAAACTGGTTTAATTGATTGGTATAATCAAACAATAGTTGGTCTTCAAAAGGGTGCAATTAATATGGTAGGGGTAGGGATCGCAATCGCTACAGCAGGAATAATTGTAGGAGCAGTAGGATCTACAGGCTTAAGTACTAATTTAATTATAGTTATTGAAACGATAGCAAGAGATAATGTAATAATTTTAATATTATTAACGATTATACTTTGTTTACTACTTGGAATGGGTCTTCCTACCACTGCCAACTATGTGGTTGTAGCATCTTTAATGGCTACAGTTTTGGTTGATGTCGGTAATGCTTCAGGCTTTATTTTTCCATTAATTGCAGTTCATTTGTTTGTATTTTATTTTGGCTTAATGGCGGATGTTACACCTCCTGTTGGTTTAGCTTCTTATGCAGCAGCCGCAATTTCTGGCGGTGACCCTTTAAGAACAGGACTCCAAGCTATTTGGTACAGCTTGAGAACTGGAATTTTACCAATTGTCTTTTTGTTTAATCACGAGCTATTATTAATTGGAGTTGATAGTATCTGGCAAGCTTTATTAGTCATAGCTACTTCATTAATCGGAATTTTAGTGTTTACTGCAGCTACACAGCAATGGTTTATAAATAGATTAAGATGGTACGAGATCATAGCATTTTTAATAATATCTTTATCTTTTCTAGCTCCAGATTATGTCTTAAGTAAATTCTATCCAAAATATAACGAACAAAAACTATCAGCAGAAAATATCCAAAATTTATCTTTTGACCCGTCAAAAGAAGTTCATATTAAAGTCACTCGAGTAACCGAGTACGGAGAAAGATATAAATTATTTGTTATCGATAAAGGTAAATTTGAAAACAATTATAACTTAGAAGAATACGGCGTGACTTTAACAGACCAAAACGATCAATTGACAGTTGATAAATTAAATTGGAAAGGGGAGGCAAAAAAATCTGGTATACAAATGGGTGATATCATTAGTAATTTTAAAATTGAAAATCCTGAAAGGCCGAATAAAGCTATTGTTTACCCATTTGCATTTATATTTTTAATAATAGTTGGTTATTTGAACTATAGAAGGAAAACTTAAAGAATTTTCCAAGTTCCAGAGGCAGAAACGACAATTTCTTTATCATTAGAAATTTCACAACTTATAAAAACAAGTGTCTTTGTTTTTTTTAAAATTTTCACGTTTCCTTTTAGTTTGTCACCTAATTGACCTGCAGAAATGAATTTCATATCTAAATTAATAGTTACACATCTTTTATCACCGGCGACCCTATGGGCAGCAGTTCCCATTCCTGTGTCAGCAATTGTTGCAAGAAAACCGCCATGAGCAATTTTTCCAGTGTTTAAATGCATTTCTTTTATTTCGACAATAAATTCATATTGTGTTTCGCTGATCTGTTTTAATTCTAGACCACCTAAATGCTTCATAAAACCTTTATTAGTTTCGTCCATAATTTTTCTTATCATATATTGGCATTAGTTGTGAGAAAATTACAGCTGCTAATATCAAAAATATTCCTAAAATTTTAATTTCATTTAAGAATTGATCTAATATTAACCATGCTAATATAGCTGCAAAAACACCTTCTAAAGAGAATACAATTGCAGCAGGAGCTGGAGAAATATTTTGTAAACTGTATGTTTGTAATAAAAAGGCAAGTCCACTTGATAAAATACCGACATATAAAACTTCATATGAGTCTTTTAGAAAATTGTTAAAGGTTGGGTCCTCAAAGTAAAACATTGGACCAATCAAAACTAAGCATGCAACAAAACATTGAGACATTGCAATAGTTATAGGAAAGTTAAAAAATTCAACTGTTTTTCTTATAAGCAAAATATGAACACCCCAACAAAATGCACTCAATATTCCAAGAGTATCACCCAATCTTACTGAATAATTATTTAGTTCACTTAAAAGTAAGCCACCAAGAATGCAAATAAAAACTGAAGGCCAAATAGACCAATGCATTTTTTTTGAAAAGATAAAATAAGAAATTACTGGAACAACTAAAACGTAGAATACTGTAAAAACTCCAGTATTTGCCACATCAGTATAGATTAAAGAAATTTGCTGCAATTCTTGACCCACCGCTAAAACAAATCCTAAATAAAATAAAAAATAAAATACTTGTTTCTTATTTATTCGTTTGAAATTTATATTTTTATATTCAAAAATGAAAAAGAAAGGAATTAAAGTTAAAAATCCAATTAAAAATCTTCCTACATTAAAAGTATGAGGTCCAATAAAATCCATACCCATATCTTGAGCCACAAAAGCTGAACCCCAAAGAATAGACGTAACAATAGCACAAATAAGAGAGAACGATTTTTTATCCATTTAGGGTTAATAGTTTAAGAGGAACTAAACAGCAAGTTTAAAAGCGAAGTCCTTGCCAAGGCATTTTCCTAAATAAACACAAAACCGTGCTCCTTCAGCTCCATCAATTAATCTATGATCGTAAGATAATGACAGAGGAAGTATTTTTCTTGAGACAATTTTCCCTTTAATTTTCACTAGCCTATCAAAAGTTTTTCCTACTCCAAGAATTGCTACTTCTGGTGGATTGATTATTGGAGTAAAGAAGGTTCCACCTATCCCCCCTAAACTTGAAATTGTCATTGAACCACCAAAAAACTCTTTTTTATCAATCTTTAATTCTCTACAAAGCTTACTAGTTTTCTTTAAAGCTTCTCCAATTTCTTTAATACTCATTTGATCCACATCCCTGATTTTTGGCACCATCAATCCATGAGGAGTATCAACGGCAAAACCTATGTGAAAATATTTTTTATATACAATCTTATTTTTATTTGGATCAATAGAGGCATTAAAATTAGGGAACTCTTTTAAAGCACTAACTAAAGCCTTGGCTATAAATGCTAATGGAGTTACTTTAATAACATCACCAGAGTAATAGTCATACAATGATGATCTAAATTGCTCCATCTCAGTTATGTCTACTTCATCATGTTGAGTAACATGTGGGATCTCAGTCCAAGACCTAACTAAATGAGGACCAGACAATCTTTTTACTCTAGGTATTTCCTTTGTTTCAATCTGACCGAATTCCTCGTGAGAAAATTCTTCTTTATATTCTTTTTTCTCAACCGCTCCTTTGTTAACCGTTACTTGTGATCGAACAAATTCTTTTACATCTTCTTCTGAGACTCTTCCTGATCTTTGAGAACCAGGAATTTCTAATACGTTCGCGCCTAATTCTCTTGCGAATTTTCTTACCTTGGGACTAGCTAATTTTGTACCTGTTTTAGTTGTCTCAACAGCTGCTGGCGGAGGAGTTTTAACTTTCTTAGGTTGATCTTTTTTTACATCTATTTTTTTTTCTGGCGTCTTTGCAACAGGATCTTTCACTTGCTCCACCTTTTCAGATGATTTCAAAGTCAAAATGAGGTCACCTTGATTAACTTTATCACCGACTTTAACATTTATTTTATTAATAGTGCCTGATTGTGTCGATGGGACTTCAACACTAGATTTGTCACTTTCAAGAGTAATTAAAGAGTCATTTTTATTAATTGTTTGACCTTCTTTAACAAGAACCTCAATAATTTCTACATCCTTAAAATCACCCATATCAGGAACTGTAATTTTAAGATCAGGCATAATTATAAGTTTGCAGGAAATTCTTTCTCTTTATCAATTTTATATTTCTTAATTGCTTTTTCAGCTTGTTCAGAGCCTATTAATTGTTCTTTAGCTAATGCGCTCAAAGTGTAAGCAACAATATGTTCTTTATCAACTTCAAAAAACTTTCTTAAATTTTTTCTAGTATCACTTCTACCATAACCATCTGTTCCAAGTGAATAAAACGGTTTTTCAGTATAAGGTCTTATTTGATCAGAAAATGCTCTTGTATAATCAGATGCTGCAATAATTGGCCCATCTCTCTTCTCTAAACATTTTTCTACATAGGATTTTTTCTTTTTATTCGAATTTAATAAATTCCATCTTTCGGTTTCCATACCGTTTTTTCTTAATTCATTAAAGCTTGTTACACTCCATACATCAGAGTCGATCCCGTATTCTTTTGATAATATTTCTGAAGCTGAAATTATTTCTCTTAAAATTGTTCCTGAACCAAGAAGTTGTACTTTTGTTTTTCCTTTATTATTATTTTCTTTAAATAAATACATCCCTTTTAAAATTCCATCATCACTTCCTTTTGGTTTTTGAGGGTGGGCGTAGTTTTCGTTCATTGCAGTTATATAATAAAAAATATTTTCTTTTTTCTCATGCATTCTTTTAAGACCATCTTGAAGTATGACTGCCATTTCATAAGCGAAAGTAGGGTCATAACTTACACAATTTGGTATATTAGATGCTAATAAGTGACTATGGCCATCCTGGTGTTGAAGGCCTTCACCAGCTAAAGTTGTTCTTCCTGCTGTAGCTCCAATTAAAAAACCCCTAGCTTGGGAGTCACCTGCGGCCCATGCAAGGTCACCAACTCGTTGAAAACCAAACATAGAGTAAAATATATAAATCGGTATCATTTCTAAATCATGATTTGTGTAAGAAGTTCCAGCTGCGATCCAAGAAGACATTGCGCCAGACTCGTTAATACCTTCTTCTAATACTTGACCGCTCTTATCCTCCCGATAAGAACTTAACTGTTCAGAGTCCACAGGTTCATACTTTTGTCCTTCATGAGCGTAAATTCCTATTTTTTGAAAGAAACCCTCCATTCCAAAAGTTCTAGCTTCATCTGGAATTATTGGAACAAGTCTTGGCGATAAATTTTTATCTCGTAGTAAAGCAGTTAGCATTCTTACGAGAGCCATTGTAGTTGACATTTCTTTATCTCCAGTAGATTTCATAAAGTTATCAAAAATATCTTTTGGTGGAGCTTTGATTGCTTTTGCAAAAGACGATCTTTCTGGAATAAATCCACCAAGCTTAATTCTTTTTTCCTTTAAATATTTAATTTCTTCAGAATTTTCGCTTGGTTTATAGTACTCAATATTTTTAACTTGTTTATCTGTAATAGGAACTCCAAATCTGTCTCTATAATAGAGTAAATCCTCCTCATCTAATTTTTTTTGTTGATGTGTAGTATTAATACTTTCTCCCGACTTACCCATACCATAACCTTTAATTGTTTTGGCAAGGATCACAGTAGGAGTTCCAATATGCTGCATTGCGGCATGGTAAGCTGCATACACTTTGTGTGGGTCATGTCCTCCTCTATTAAGCCT
>CACFUE010000018.1 GCA_902569465.1 uncultured Pelagibacteraceae bacterium
TGAGCTTCTTTGGTTTCAATTGTTTTTTTAAGAGCTTCCTCATTCATGTAACCATGCATCAATAATTCACCAGAGCCACTGTCAGATGTGGTTACTGGAATAAGTCCATCTTTATCAAATTTAGGAGATAGAAATTTTCCCTCTTCTACCTCAAATACGCTTTCTCTCTTTTTGAACATGAGGGTAAAATAATGAAAAAAAGACAAAATAGCAATTTGCATTAATCAAATATGTCCTATAAAACCTTGTAACAATGAAGTTAGTTAAAGACACAGATAAAAGCTCCTCAAAAAAGGCTGAAGTTTCAGATAAACAGGCTGAAGAGGCATTCAAAACTATTCTCAAATGGATAGGAGAAGACCCAAACAGAGAAGGTCTTGTTGAGACACCGAGGAGAGTAATTAAAGCGTTTAAGGAATATTTTAAAGGTTATCATCAAGACGCTGAAGCTGATTTATCCAAAACGTTTGGAGACGTGGAGGGTTATGACGATATGGTAGTGGAAAAAAACATCACACTTGAAAGTCATTGCGAGCATCATATGGCACCTATAATTGGATTAGCGCATGTTGCTTATATTCCTAATAAAAAGGTTGTGGGTTTAAGCAAATTAGCGAGAACAGTAGAAATATTCTCCAAAAGACTTCAAACTCAGGAGAGACTCACAATGCAGATTGCTAAAACTTTAATGAATTCATTAGATGCTAAAGGAGTAGCAGTTACCATTGATGCCGCTCATCAATGTATGACAATGAGAGGTGTCAAAAAAGAGAAAGCGACAACAGTTACTAACTATTTTTTAGGCACTTTCAGAGAAGACTTAGGTATTCAAAATAGATATTTAAGATATATTAAAAAGTAAATGTCTCAAAAATTTAAAGCTGTAGTTATAGATAATCAAAACGAAAAATTCTCAAGAGAAATTAAAGAAATCGACACAACTCATCTTAAAGATGGAAACGTACTAGTCAAAATAGATTATTCAAGTCTTAATTATAAAGATGCATTAATTTTAAATAATGGAGGGAAGATTGTAAGAAAATTTCCATTCGTTCCAGGTATAGATTTCTCAGGCACTATAGTTGAAAGTGAAGATGATAAATTTAAAAAAGATGAAAAAGTTATTTTAACTGGATTTAGAGTAGGAGAAGCTTTTTTTGGTGGCTTTGCTCAATACGCAAAAGTCGACTCTAATTTTTTAATTAAAATACCAAAAGATTTAGATGCTCATAAGTCAATGATGCTAGGTACAGCAGGTTTTACAGCTCTTCTATGCTCTTTTGCAGTGAAAGCTAAAGAGGAATTGTTATTAGGTGAAAAAGTAAAAGATGTTTTGGTAACTGGAGCTACAGGTGGTGTTGGAAGTATTGCTGTGATGATTTTGTCTAAAATGGGATATGATGTTCACGCTGTAACAGGAAAAAAAGATAAAAACGAATATCTCAAAGGTTTAGGCGCAAAAAACATTTTAGACCGAAAAGAATTTGAGGGAGAAAGCAAACTTCTAGAAAAAGGAGTTTGGGACGGAGTTGTTGACACCGTAGGTGGAGCTGCTCTAACAAAAATATTTGCACAGACAAAACCTGGTGGAATTGTTGCTGCGTGTGGAAACGCAGGAGGAATAAAAATAAACACAAATGTAATGCCTTTCATAATAAGGGGTGTTAAATTATGGGGTATCGATTCGTCTGGTTCCTCAATAAAACGAAGAGAGTTTGTCTGGGGCGAAGCAGCCAAATTGATTGATTTTTCTAAAGTTCAATCATTTACAAAAGAGCTTTCGTTTACTGAACTTTTAGATACTTATCCTAAGCTTTTAAAAGGCGAGTTTTCTGGAAGAGCTATAGTAAATCCAAATAAATAAACTATAATCATTTAAATAATGGATTGGGATAAATTAAAAATTTTTCATACTGTTGCTGAAGCATCAAGTTTCACTAAAGCCTCTACGATCTTGAACTTAAGCCAATCAGCAATTAGCCGCCAAATTCAAGGTTTAGAGACCGATTTAAAGGTTCAATTGTTTGAACGTCATGCCAGAGGTTTAGTTCTTACTGAAAACGGCGAATATTTATTTAAATCAGCTCACGAGGTTATCTCCAAGTTAAAGGATGTTGAATCAAATTTAAGCGGTCACAAAGATAAACTTAATGGAAGACTTGTTGTAACTACCGTTGTTAGTTTTGGAACTACTTGGCTTACACCAAGAATAAAAGAATTCATGGATCTTCACCCAGGTATAGAAATTGAATTAATATTTGATGATAGAGAGCTTGATTTAGCTACTCGTGAAGCTGATGTGGCAATAAGAATGAGAAGACCCAAACAGTTAAATTTAATTCAAAAAAAATTCGTAGACTTTAATTATCACATTTATGGTTCAAATGAGTATTTAGAAAAAAATGGATACCCAAAAACGCTTAAAGATTTAGATAAACATAAATTTATAACTTATGGTAAAGGAGCGCCGTCCCCTGTTTATAATCCTGATTGGGTATTAAAAGTAGGTTCTAAAGATGGAAAAAAAAGAAAATCGTTGATGAAAGTAAATAGTGTTTACGGTTTGCTTCTAGCAGTTCAAAGTGGAGTGGGCCTTGCCGCATTACCTGACTACATAACTTACAACATTAATGGAATTTCAAAAGTTTTACCTAACGAACCAGGCAAGCCTACAGAAACACATTTTGTTTATCCTTCATCTTTAAAAAATAATGCAAGACTTATGGCTTTTAGAAACTTTCTTTTTAGTAAAGTGAACGAATGGAAATTTTAATTTCATTTATAATTCCTTTCATAATACTACTTACAGTTGTAGTATTTATCCATGAATATGGCCATTATTATTATGCAAAGAAATATGGAGTAGGCGTCACAGATTTCTCAATAGGATTTGGAAGAGAAATATTTGGTTTTAATGATAAGTCAGGTACTCGATGGAAGTTTTGCATTATTCCATTAGGCGGATATGTAAAATTTTTTGGTGATAGAAATGTATTTAGCCAAGCAGAACAAGATGAACTATTAAAAAAATATAGCAAAGAAGATCAGAAAAAACTTTTTGTTGTTAAACCCTTATATCAAAGATCTTTAATAGTAGCCGCAGGACCATTTGCTAATTTCTTGTTAGCAATATTGATTTTTGCCTTTATCTATATGTTTGCTGGAAAAGACTTTACACCAGCCCAAATTCAAGAAGTTCAGCTAGAGAGCCCTGCTTACGTAGCTGGTATTAAATCTGGAGATATAATTGAATCAATTAACGAAAAAGAGGTAAAAAGTATTATGGAAGTATCTGCTTTTATTAACTCTTCTTCCTCAAGTAAAATAGATATTGGTATTTTAAGAAATGGTAGTGAGCTAACTTTTTCTGTTGAACCAAAAATGATTAAAAGTGAGGACTCTCTAGGAAATAAAGCAAACAAAAAAATAATCGGAATTAAAATAGCGCCTTTAAACGAGGAAATTAACAGGCAAAGATTAGGTCCTGCCACAGCCCTTTTTTATGCAGTAAAAGAGACTTGGTTTGTAATTGATGCTTCATGGAACTTTATTATTTCAATGTTTAAAGGCACAGGTGATACTACCCAATTGGGCGGACCTATAAAAATTGCTAAAATCACTGGCCAAGTTGCAAAACTAGGCTTTATAGCTTTTTTAAGCATAATGGCCTATATATCGATCAGCTTAGGATTTATTAATTTGTTGCCTATTCCAATGTTAGATGGCGGACACTTAATGTTTTATGCTTTTGAAAAGATTTTGGGCAGACCTTTAACTCAAAGAACCCAGGAGGGATTTTTCCGAATCGGTCTTTTTTTACTACTTTCTTTGATGTTTTTTACAACATTTAATGATTTAAGAGATTTAGGCTTATTTTAAGCCATTTTTTTATTCAAAAAAGTCAATAAAATCAAAGCTTTTTGAGCACACAATATATTGTGTTGATATTTACGTGAAACACCAAAAAAATGTTGATTTTATTGGATTTTTATAGAAATTATAAATAACTAAGGGGCAAAAATGAATAAAAAACAACTAGTAGCGAAAATATCGTCCACACTGGGTCAAAGCAAAGCTGATGCTGAAAGAACTTTTGACTCAATAACGACTATTATTTTGGATGCTTTAAAAAATGACGATACTGTAAAAATAGCAGGTTTTGGTACCTATAAAGTAGCAAAAAGAAAAGCTAGGGTAGGAAGAAACCCGCGAACAGGTGAGTCAATTCAAATTGCTGCATCTCAAAAAGTTAAGTTTTTACCAGCTAAAAGCTTAAAAGAAATGTTTAATAGATAAACGTTTTATTTAGCCCTTATTTGTAAATCTCAAATAAGGGCTAACTACTTGCAAAAACTGCATAGCTCAAATTAAGACAATTCAATTCTTTTTAAATAGTTAAAACTCTATAACGCACGCTTAACAAGGGAGTTAGTTATGAAAAAATATCTAGGATACTTTCTAGCAGGTACAGCCATCTATTTTGGCTTTGCTGGTCTTGGTTATGCTGAGACTACAGTGTCTGCAGAAGTACAATACATTTTTAATACCCTATTATTTTTAATGTCAGGTTTCTTGGTCATGTGGATGGCCGCAGGTTTCGCAATGTTAGAGTCAGGATTAGTAACATCAAAATCTGTATCAGCAATCTGTGCAAAAAATATAGGTCTTTATTCAATCGCTGGAGTAATGTTCTGGTTGGTTGGTTATAATTTAGCTTACGGTATCCCAGAAGGCGGATATATTGGCTCATTTACACCATGGAGCGACAATTCATCATTAGATACAGGATATTCTGATGGTTCTGATTGGTTTTTCCAAATGGTGTTCTGTGCAACTACAATGTCAATCGTCTCTGGTACGTTAGCTGAAAGAATTAAGATCTGGCCATTTTTCTTATTTGCCGCAATTTTAACTGGAATAATCTATCCAATTTCAATGGGTTGGCAATGGGGTGGCGGATGGTTATCGGTTGCTGGATTCTCAGACTTCGCTGGTTCAACACTAGTACATGCTGCTGGAGGAGCTGCGGCTCTTGCAGGTGCAATCGTATTAGGCGCTAGAACTGGTAGATTCTCAGGAAAAGGCGAGGCTAAACCGATGGCACCATTTGCAGCATCATCTATTCCGTTAGCAACACTAGGAGTATTTATACTTTGGTTAGGTTGGTTCGGATTTAATGGTGGATCTCAGTTAGCTTCTGGAACGCTTGAAGATGTTTCAGCAGTTGCAACAATTTATATTAATACGAATTTAGCTGCAGGCGGTGGTGTATTAGCCGCTGCAACTGTATCTAGACTGATTGGTGGAAAAACTGATGTGGTAATGATGCTAAACGGTGCAATTGCAGGATTAGTAGGTATTACAGCAGAACCATTAACGCCAAGTCCGTTAGCTGCAATCTTTATTGGAGCAATAGCAGGAGTATTGATGTACTTCTCAACAAAACTATTGTTCAAAATGAAAATTGACGACGTAGTTGGTGCCATACCAGCACACTTAGTAGCTGGAGTATGGGGTACATTAGCAGTGCCATTAACAAACGGAGATGTCTCTTTCGGAGCGCAATTCCTAGGAACAATCTCAGTAGTGGTATTCGTATTCGTAGTCTCACTAATTGTTTTCCAAGCTATTAAGAGCACAATTGGATTAAGAATTAGTAAAGAAGCTGAAAGACTAGGAACTGACAAAGCAGAAGTCGGTGTAATAGCTTACGGTATCAGAGACTAATTAAAAGTTCCCTCCCTCGTTAGTTGGGAAAAATTATAAGGCCTAGTTCGGTTCCCCCGTCTAGGCCTTATTTGTTTTACAAAGCTCGTATGCATTAAATTCATACTTCAAAACTTTAAAATTTGATATCAAGTCACCAAAAAAAAGGGGGAAACATGAAAAAATTAACTTTCATTTTATTAGGTTGTATTTCTGCTTTACTATTAAGCTCCCAAAGCTTTGCAGAGACTACAATGTCTCAAGAGGGACAATATATTTTTAACTCACTAGGATTTTATTTGGGCGGAGTGCTAGTTGCTTTCATGGCGGCAGGTTTCTGTATGCTTGAGAGTGGATTGGTGACGACAAAAAGTGTATCGACAATTGCCGCTAAAAATATAGGTAAATTCGCTATATGCTCACTCGTATTCTTTTTGGTAGGCTATAATTTAGCTTATGGAGTACCTGAAGGTGGTTATGTAGGCTCATTTACCATTTGGACAGACTCTTCTGACGCTGAAACTGGTTATTCAGGGTATTCTGACTGGTTCTTTCAAACAATGTTCGTTTGCGCAACAGCTTCAATAGTTTCTGGAGCGGTAGCCGAGAGAATTAAGATCTGGCCATTCTTCATATTTGCAGCGGTGATGGCAGGAATTATTTATCCAATTTCTATGGGCTGGCAATGGGGTGGCGGCTGGCTAGCTAGCGACGGATTCTCTGATTTTGCTGGATCAACTTTAGTCCATGGATGTGGAGGCGCTGCAGCACTTGCAGGAGTTATAGTCTTAGGGGCTCGAGAAGGAAGGTTTGGTAGAAAGGGTGAAAAAAAATCTATGCAGCCTTTCGCAGCCTCAAGTATTCCATTAGTAACGCTAGGAACTTTTTTACTTTGGTTTGGTTGGTTTGGATTTAACGGTTTCAGCCAATTAGCGATGGGAACATTTGACGATGTAAATGCTATTTCTAAAATTGCGGTAAATACACATTTAGCTGGAGCGGCAGGAACTTTTACAGGCGCAGCGATTACAAGATTAATTGGTGGTAAAACTGATATTGTAATGATGCTTAACGGTGCTTTAGCTGGTCTGGTTGCTATTACAGCTGAACCATTAACACCTGGACCAATAACAGCTATGGTTATTGGATCAATCGGAGCAATCATAATGTATTTTGGTACTAAAATGTTAGAGAGTTACGGTTTAGACGATGTAGTAGGAGCTATCCCAGTGCATATGTTTGCAGGTATATTTGGAACACTTGTAGTTCCTCTAACTAATCCAGACACGTCTTTTGGAACTCAATTTATTGGTACAGCATCTGTTTGTATATTTAGTTTTGTATTATCTTGGGTTACATTTACTGCTCTTAAATCAACAGTTGGTTTAAGAATAAGTAAAGCAGCTGAGAAACTAGGAACGGATAAGGCTGAAGTAGGTGTTACAGCTTACTCCATTAGAGACTAGATACTATTATTAGGCCCGAGGAATCGGGCCTTTTAATCTTTGTTTTCCTCCCAAATACGCTTCCAATCAACATTCGGAGAAAGACCAAATATGGAATTTATATTTGTAAAATGAATAGCAAGAGAGGGTATTGGCGAAATGCACAATTCTTTTTTATAAATTTCATGTAATGGTTTTTCAAAAGGGGCATGCTCTTTTTTACACATGCTTAAATATGTATCCCAATATTTTTCAACCATTTGTTTACTAGTTAAAAAGGTACATAAGGTTTCATCCACTTTTCTCCAATGATAATTTTGGCCTAAAAAATTCTGTGTTATGCCTGCTTTTGCGTACAAATATGGGTAGTCACTTGGACATATAATTATTTCTTTATTCAACTGTGAGGCTATTCTTTCATAAGTAAAAACAATTTCACTAATAGAGTTACGTTGATGCAAATAGTCATCCTCAACAAAATAAATCAAATCATCACAATTTTTAGCTTCTAGTAAAGATTGATTTATATTGGCCATATTAGAAATTTGATTAGAAGAAACTTCCTGGCCTCTTTCATTAATTTTTTCAATTTCTCTTTCAAATTTAGTAACATCTAAATTAATTAAATTATAGTTTGTTTCAAATTTTTTAAAAATGGAGTCTATTTTTTTTAAATTCTCTTTAGAAGAATTATGATCAATAATTTTAAAACTTATTTTTATTTTCAAAAGTTGTGGATTTGATTTTACTGAATACAGTAACGATTTTATAGTCCTTAAAGTGTATTCAATTTTTTCCTTTTCAAAAAGCCTAGTTTTATTCTGTGTTAACATGTTTACGCTTGCGCATGTTCTAATTATGATATCTAAAGATTTTACAGGTCTAGTTATTTTAACTATTCCTAAAGGAAGATTAATAGATTTTTTACCGATAGTACTTGCTTCGTCATTAATTTTTTTATCAATTGTAAGAATTTCAAAGGTATTTTGATCTATAATTTCAAAACCTAATTTTCTACATAATTTGATAAAGATTTTTTTAAAAAATCCTGTTTTTTTTGAATTTTGAAAATTTTTCATACTAGTAAAATATATATAATAGTTTAATTAGTTGATCTATGAGTATTAAATCATCTCAAAAACTAGTAGAGGAAGCTAACGAAATCATTGAAACACTTAGTCCAAAGGAAATAAAGAGTCTTATTGAAAAAAATGAGATTACATTAATTGATGTACGGGATATAAGAGAGCTTTGGAGAGATGGTACTATAGAAAATTCAAAACACATTCCAAGAGGGATGTTAGAATTTTGGTTAGATCCTAATAGCAGCTACTATCAAGAGAATAAAATTAAAGATACAAAAAAAATGGTTTTTTTCTGCGCAATGGGTTTTAGATCCGCGCTAGCCACTAAAGCACTCGTAGACATGGGTTTTACTAACGTAGCTAACGCTGAAGGTGGATTTGAAGCTTTAAAAAATGCTGGAATTACAGTAGTTAAAAAAGAAAAAAAATAAATTATTTACTGGCCTCTTTTAAAACAAATTCAATTCTATCTTGACCCCAGAAAATTTTATTATTTGAAACAAAAGTCGGAGCTCCAAAAACTCCTTTTTCGTATGCTTCACTTGTCTTTTTTTTTAAATTTTCTTTAATTAAAGACGAGGTAGCTCTTAAAGCAAAAGTTTTAGGATTTACATTTAGGTTTTTCAAAACTTTTTGAATAATATTTTCGTCATTCATATTCAAGCCATCCTGCCAAATAGAGTTGAAAATATTATCAATGTAATAACTTTTAAAATTATCTTCCTCTGCCACAAGTACTCCTCTCATCAAATTTAAACTTCTAATTGGAAAATATGAGTTAAATTTAAATTTTACATTATTTTTTTCAGCTATCAATTTACAATCTCTTATCATATGCCTAGCTTTTGCCGGTATAAAAGCTGGCGCTTTAATTCCATGTAAATTATGTAAACCACCAAGTAGGATCGGTTTATATCTAATTTTTATTGATGTTTTGTTTTCAATTTTTTTTATTTCTTTATGTGCAAGAAAAGAATATGGACTTACAAAATCAAAATAAAAATCAAAAGGCTTAATCATTAAAACTTATTTTTTTAGCAAAGAAAATTCTAAAAAACCAATAAATGACTAATCCAAGAGGTCCAGTGAAATAAGTAATTACTAAAGAAGGTATTGTAATAATTTTTGGAATTAAATATTTTCTGGCATCCCTGATTATCCAGGTTCCTGTAAATAGGCTGATCGCAAGAAAATGAAGCCAGAAAATTAACAGTAAAATTTCGTTTGCGAACATTGAATATAATCCATCTAGTCCGCTATATAACTCGAACCCATCAAAAATATTATTGTCTAAATAAAGACTGTAAGATAAATATCCATAAGCTAAGGCTAATAGCGTAGGAGCAATAATTGACTGAACAAAGAAATTTGTAATCCCATGGTTCGGAAAAAAAATTAATAACAACCAAAATGGAATTACTCCCCAATTTGCAACCAAATAAATAGTATCTGAATTTATTAAATCTAAAAGATCATTTATCATTAAAAATAATATAGTATATTAAATAAATGAATCCCACATTAAATAAAAGTGATTTTGAAGACCTAACTACAAATCTTAAAGATCTAGCTTACTCTTACTTAGAAAAATATAATCCATCAAAACAGCAGTTAAAAGTATACCTATTAAAGAAATACTTATTAAAAATTAAAGGAAGTAAATCTAAAAAGGAAGTTGCTGCAATCATAGATGAAATAATTTTAAATTTAGAAAAGAATAAAATTTTAAATGATGAGATGTATTCTGATTCAAAGGCTAGGATGTTTTTAAAAAGAGGTTACTCTTTAAATAAGATAAACCAGTCATTAAGAAATAAAGGAATAGATGAAAAATATGTAAAGCAAAGCATAGATAAAATTAAAGAAGATCAAATAGAACCTGATTTTGTCTCCGCTTTGAAACTTTGCAAGAGAAGAAGAATAGGACCTATAAGACCAGAGAGCAACCGCGAATTATTTTATAAAAAAGATATGGGAATATTAGCCAGAGGTGGTTTTAGTTTTGATTTATCAAAAAGAGTTTTAGATTTAGATACCAATGAATTTAATAAGTTAATCAAGCTTGTCTGATTTTTTATTCTTTTCTTCCTCGACCAGAATTTCAAGTTTTCTTTTCAATGCATTTTTTACTAAGATAAAAAACAAAACTCCAAAAAAAGTTACTGAAAGTATTATTATTAAAATAGTTTTAATCATCTAAATTTTTAGAACGTTTAATCAATAAACTGGGATTTCTGTAATCTTCCTTACCATATAAAAAAGGCTTTTCATCTAATGTCTTAATAATTGCCCCTGCATTTTGAGCCACAGCGTGACCTGCAGCATAATCCCATTCATTCGCTCTTTCTCTAGCCGCATAAATATCATATTCACCTGAAGCTATGACACAGAATTTATAAGAACTTGCCATCTTCACAATAGAAGTAACTTTATGCTCCTTTAATTTATTCAAGATAAAATCTGAAGGTTTTAAATCACTTGAAAGTGCCACAATTTTACCTTTCGGTTGTTTTTTTTTACAATTAATTTTTTTTGTTGAATTTCCTTCCATTAAAAAACTTTCTCCCGGCGCATAAGTAAAAAAAAGTCTTTTTTTTTTAGGAACACCTACTAACCCTAAAACTGGTACTTTATCAATTATTAAAGCTGCATTGAGAGTATATTCATCTTTACCCGAAATATATTCTTTTG
>CACFUE010000019.1 GCA_902569465.1 uncultured Pelagibacteraceae bacterium
GTATCGTGGGCCAATCGCTAAAATCTTTTATACCTTGTCTCAAATTTTCATCTTCTAAAACATTAATACCTTTAAATTTAACTTTTAAATGTTTTAAAACATTCGAAACAGCCATTGAGAATCCACACTGTGGTGAGTCTGGAGTTCCTTTCATAAATAAAACAACATTATTTTCATTTATTAAGTTTTGAATTTTTTCTTTTGTTTCCATTAAAAACTTTCCGTGTTTAAAGACAAAGCATGTAGTTCATTTCCCATTTTACCTTTAAGAGATTTATATACAAGTTTGTGCTGTTCAATTTTACTCAGATTTTTAAACAATTTTGACTTAATAGTTGCTGAATAATGATTATTGTCACCCATCAGATCCTTTATTTCAATCTCTGCATCAGGGATAGTCTCTTTAATTAGTTTTTTGATCTCATTAATTTGTAAAGGCATTAGAAATTATTATACCATTGATTATTTACTTTAAACAGGTCATTTACTGCAGTCTTCATTTCACCACTGATTTCAAAATAATTTTTTTGAGTGATTCCAATGTTTTCGAAATATACATCTGCATTTTTAATTATTTTCTCTACTGTCGTGTAATTTTTTTTGTCAATTTCTAAAATATACCTTCCTTGATCCTCCCCGAATAAATATTGTGTCAAGTTTCTTAAATTCTTTGGTTTTTCAGTCTTAACACCTATACTATTTGCAAATGTCATTTCACATAAAGCAGTAATTAAACCTCCACTCGAGACATCGTGAGCAGAAAGGATTAAGTTCTTATTAATCAATTTTAAAACTAGTTCACCATTATTTTTTTCATTTAACAAATTAACCTCTGGTGGCCTTCCATCTACAATAGAATAATTTTCTTTTAAAAAGCAGCTTTGTTCAAGATGACCAAAAGTTTTACCAATTAGTATAATAATACTGTTTTCCTTTTTAAAATTATGGTCTAGAGGGTAAGATAATTTATTTATCAATCCAACTCCTCCTATAACTGGAGTAGGTTTAATATTTTTTTTATTTGTTCCGTTGTAAAATGAAACGTTCCCAGAAACCACTGGGTAGTTTAAAAATTCACAAGATTCTTTTATCCCCTCCAAGCATTCTGCAAACTCTCCCATGATCTCTTTATTTTCAGGATTTCCGAAATTTAAACAATTTGTGATAGCCAATGGTTTTGCTCCAACAGATATTAAATTCCTCCAATTTTCACATACAATCTGTTTTCCCCCAGTGAGAGGATGTGATTTACAATAGTTTGCAGAAGAGTCCACGGATATAGCAATTGCTTTATCTTTATTGTGAATTCTTATTATAGCAGCATCAGACCCTGACCTCTTCGCAGTATCACACATTACCATTTGATCAAATTGATTAGTTACCCAACTTTTATTCGAGTGATTTGGAGAAGAAAGAATCTTGTTTAAAGCATCCTCAGTTTTAATTTTTTTAAGGTTTTTAATTTCAACTTTATTTTTGGGAAGCTTTTTCTTTACCCACTGCCTATCATATTTAGGAGCCATTGAAGCAAGGGCATCTATAGGAATTTCTCCTTGTATTAACCCATTTAATTTAAGTGTTAAATTTTTTGTATTTGTAGTTTTACCAATTATTACAAAATCTAAATCCCATTTTTCAAATATTTTCTTTGCATTTTCCTCTTTGCCATCTTCTAATATAATTAACATTCTCTCCTGACTTTCAGATAGCATTATCTCATAAGGAGTCATGTTTTCTTCTCTACATGGCACTTTATCTAAATTTAATTCTATTCCCAAGGAACCTTTAGAAGCCATCTCAACACTTGATGAAGTTAAACCAGCAGCTCCCATATCTTGAATTGAAATTATAGAGTCATCTTTCATCAACTCTAAACAAGCCTCTAAAAGCAATTTTTCTGTAAATGGGTCTCCGACCTGAACTGTAGGTTTTTTTTCCTCTGAATTATCATCAAATTCTGCTGACGCCATTGATGCACCGTGAATTCCATCACGTCCTGTCTTTGATCCAACATAAACAACTGACTTGTTGAGACCTTTTGCTTTTGAATAAAAAATTTTTTCTTTTTTTGCATGTCCGACAGCCATAGCATTAACCAATATATTCTCATTATAAGTTTCATCAAACTTTGTTTCCCCAGCAACAGTTGGTATACCAATACAATTTCCATAACCACCTATTCCAGATACAACTCCATTTAATAAGCTTTTTGTTTTGGGGTGAGAAGGTGATCCAAAATGAATAGAGTTTAAAAGAGCAATAGGTCGTGCTCCCATTGTAAAAACATCTCTCAAAATTCCACCAACACCAGTAGCAGCTCCTTGATATGGTTCAATATAAGAGGGATGATTATGGCTTTCAATTTTAAAAACTATTGCATCGTCATCTCCAATATCAATTACTCCAGCATTTTCTCCTGGTCCTTGGATTACTTGTTTACCATTAGTTGGTAGTTTTTTTAAATGTATTCTAGAAGATTTATAAGAACAATGTTCATTCCACATTGCTGAAAAAATGCCAAGTTCTAGAAGGTTGGGATTTCTTTTCAGTAATTTTTGAATTTCTTTATACTCTTTTAATTCAAGGCCATGGTTTCTAATTATCTCATCTGTGATTTTCATAATTTAATTTAATAAACTTGAAAACAAGTTAACTCCATCGGTATTTGAAATTATTTTATCAACCATTCTTTCTGGATGAGGCATCATTCCTAAAATATTTTTTTTACTGTTATAGATTCCTGCTATATTATTTATTGCACCATTTGGATTTGACTGATTATTTATATTTCCCTTTTCATCACAATATTTAAATGCAATTAAATTATTTTTTTCCAGTTCTTCTAAATGTTTTGGATTAGTAAAATAATTTCCCTCATTATGAGCTATATTCATTTTCAAAACCTGGTTTTTTTTATATTTCAATGAAAAATTAGTTTTATTGTTAATCACCTTTATATGAATATCTTTATTAATGAATTTAAGATCTCTGTTTCTTAATAAAGTTCCCTTTAGCAAACCTGTCTCAGTCAAAATTTGAAAACCATTACAAATACCTAATACTAAACAACCAGAATTTGCTGCTTTTATAACTTCACCAATAATCTTAGATTTCCCAGCTATTGCTCCTGATCGTAAATAATCACCATAAGAAAAACCTCCTGGAATAACTATCAAATCAGATTTTGGTAAATTAGTCTCTTTATGCCAAACCATTTGGTTTTTGAATTGCATTTTTTCTAAAGCAACTGCAATATCTCGGTCACAGTTTGAGCCAGGAAAGACTATTACAGATGATTTCATTATATCTTGTTAATTTTAAAATTTTCAATTATCAAATTTACCAAAAGTTTTTCACAAATTTCATTTACTTTTTTTTCTGCTTTGCTCTGATCAGTTTCATTTATTTCAATTTCAAAAAACTTACCTTGTCTAATACTTTTCAAACTGTTAAAGCCTATATTTGATAACGTATCTTGAACAACTTTTCCTTGAGGATCTAAAACGTCTTTTTTGAGAGTTACTGTAACAGAAAATTTCAATTTATTTTTTTTTGAATTTTATTGGTATTGTTTTACCAAAATTTACTTCACTAATATTTGTTTCTTCAGGCATAATGCCGAGTCTTCTGGCAACCTCTTGATATGCTTGAATAATGTTTCCTAAATCTTTTCTAAATCTATCTTTATCAAGTTTTTTTTCAGTTCTTGAGTCCCACAGTCTACAAGTATCCGGACTTATTTCATCTGCTAAAACTATTTCTTTTTTTTCAGTATCTTTATTCCAAGCTTTGCCATATTCAATTTTAAAATCTACAAGTTTTATACCTATTGCTCGAAACATGCCTACAAGGATATCATTGATCCTAAGGGTAATTTTATCTATAGCTAATATTTCACTTTCTTTAGCCCAGCCAAACGAATAAATATGTTCTTTTGAAACTAATGGATCGTTAAGAGCATCTTTTTTATAGCAATATTCAAGTAAAGGTTTTTCTAATACAGTACCTTCGGGAATACCTAATCTTTTTGTTAAAGACCCTGTAGCTATATTTCTTACAATAAATTCTATAGGAAAAATCTCTGCTTTTTTAATTAGCTGCTCTCTCATATTAAGTCTTTTGATAAAATGTGTTTGGATCCCACATTGAGATAGATTGGTTAAAATATATTCTGATATTCTGTTATTTAAAACTCCTTTACCTTCAATTTTTGCTTTTTTTAAATTATTAAAAGCTGTGGCATCATCTTTAAAATGTTGAATGACTAAATTTTTATCTTTAGTCTCATAAATTATTTTTGCTTTCCCTTCATATAACTTATTACCTTTATTCATGTGATTACTTTTTTTTCAGACTTCTATTAAAAATTATATTAATTTTTTTTGTATGGTAAGCAAAATTAAATAATTTTTTAAGTTTATTAACAGGTATTTTGCTCGTAATCTTTCTATCGGAGCAAAGGTTGCTTATAAAGGAAGTATTCATATTCCAAGATTTCATGGCATTTTTTTGAACTATTCTATAAGCCTCTTCCCTTGTATATCCAACTGTTGTTAACTCAAGTAAAACTCTTTGTGAAAAAAATATACCGTTAGTTATATTTAAATTTTTCATCATTTTTTTTGGATGAATATTTAAGTTTTTTATAAGATCATTGAGCCTAACTAAGGCGAAATCTAATGCTATAGTTGAGTCTGGACCAATATTTCTTTCTACTGCTGAATGCGAAATATCTCTTTCGTGCCATAAAGCAACATTTTCAAGCGCTGGCACTACAGTAGATCTTATTAGTCTTGCTAAACCTGTTAAGTTCTCGCTTAATATTGGATTCTTTTTATGTGGCATCGCTGAAGAACCTTTCTGTTTTTTTCCAAAAAACTCCTCAACTTCTAAAACTTCAGTTCTCTGAAGATGTCTGATTTCTATCGCAAATCTTTCAATTGAACTTGCAATTATACCTAATGTTGTGAAGAATTGCGCATGTCTGTCTCTGGGTATCACTTGTGTAGAAATTGGCTCAATTCTGAGACCAAGTTTTTTTGCAACATATTTTTCGACTTTTGGATCAATATTTGCAAAAGTTCCAACAGCACCAGAAACTGCGCAGGTTGAAATTTCCTCTATTGAATTTTCCAATCTTTTTTTATTTCTCAAAAACTCTTGATAAAAAGTAAGCATTTTAAAACCAAATGTAATTGGCTCTGCATGAATGCCATGGCTTCTTCCAATACATAAAGTAAATTTGTGTTTCAAAGCTTGTCGTTTGATTGTAATTAATAATTGATCAATATCTTTTAATAATATTTTACCTGACTGTTTAAGTTGAATATTAAAGCAAGTATCCAGCACATCTGAAGAGGTCATACCTTTATGTAAGTATTTAGCTTCTTTTCCCACTCTCTCAGTAATAGAAGTCAGGAATGCGATAATGTCGTGTTTAACTTTATCTTCAATTTTAGAAATTCTATTTACGTTAATTTTAGCTTTGGATTTTACTTTTCTGACAACGCCGCGAGGTATAATTTTTAATTTTTCCATGGCCTCAGCGGCAGCTATTTCAATATTTAGCCAAATTGAATATTTATTATAGTCTTCCCAAATATTTTTAATTTCTTTTCTGGAATATCTTTCAATCATTTTTTTAAGTTTTATTTAAAGTAAAAATTTCACAACCTTCTTTTGTTACACCTATAGTATGTTCAAATTGTGCTGATAATGATTTATCCTTAGTCACAGCTGTCCATCCATCCTTAAGCGTTTTAGTTTCATAATTCCCAAGATTTATCATTGGCTCTATAGTAAAAATCATTCCTGCTTTTATTTTATCTCCTGAACCTTTTTTCCCATAATGTAAAACATTAGGTTCTTTGTGAAAGGATTTACCGATACCATGACCACAGAAATCTTGAACTACTGAAAATCCTTCTGCTTCTACATGATTTTGTATTACAGCGCCAATGTCACCTAAATGAATATCCTCTTTAACTATTTCTATTGCTTTCATCAAAGCTTCATAAGTTGTTCTAACTAATTTTTTTGCTTTTACAGATATCTCACCAATTTCAAAAGTTCTGCTAGTATCACCATGCCATCCATCTTTAAAAGCTGTTACGTCAACATTTACTATGTCACCTTCATATAAAATTTTATCAGAAGGTATACCATGACAAACAACATGATTAGCAGAGGTACAACATGATTTTGGAAAACCTCTATAGAAAAGTGGCGCAGAGTAGGCTCCGTTATCATTTATAAACTCATAACATAATTTATCGATTTCATTTGTGCTAATCCCCGGTTTTGCTATTTTTGCTACTTCGTCTAAAGCCCTTGAAGCAATATTTCCAGCTAATCTAGTTTTTTCAAAAGACTCTTTAATAAGTTCACTCATTTAAATTTGAATTTTATTTTATTATTAAGTTTTATTCCTTTTGGAGAAAATTTACAATCATAGCAAAGAACATTAAGTTTTCTTTTAACAGCTTTTGTTAATAATTCATAATAATCTGGATCTAAATCTCTGGCTAATTGAAATTCATTACAATCATTCCGTTGAATTACAAAAAGTATATAAATTTCATAACCTTTCTTTCTTGCATTCAATAACTGTTTGATATGTTTTTGACCTCTTGAGGTAACAGCATCAGGAAACTCTGCTATATTTTTTTTTCTTGAAAGGGTAACATTTTTTACTTCAATAAAAAATTTTTTATTATTTTTATGAATTAAAAAATCGAATCTTGTATTTGCTCCAAATTTTACTTCTGGTTTAATTGATTGAGGGTTTTTAAAATTATTAATTAAATTTTTTTTTAATGCCTCATAAACAATTTTATTTGTTGAATGCGTATTTATCCCTACTTTAGAACCTTTTACTTCAACAGTTTCAAGAGTATATTTTAATTTTCTGCTAGGATTATCAGATTTACTCAACCAAACTTTATTTCTTTCCTTTAACAATCCCATCATAGAGCCAGTATTAGGACAGTGAGCAGTGATTATTTTGTTATTAATTTTAATATCTACAAAAAATCGCTTATATCTTTTAATAAATTCTCCTGATATTAATCTTTTTTTAAAGTTCATGTATAATTATCTATGAAGAAAAAAAATAAAAAAGTAAATGCTGCCATTTTAATTATTGGAAATGAAATACTTTCAGGTAGAACTCAAGATAAAAACATTGCTTTTATTAGTAATTGGTTGAACTCTAATTGTGGAATAAATGTTGAAGAAGTAAGAATAATACCTGACGTTGAAAAAAAAATCGTCGAAAATACAAAAACTTTATCAAAAAAGTTTAGCTACGTTTTTACTACAGGCGGCATTGGACCAACTCATGATGATATTACAGCACAATCAATAGCTAAGGCTTTTAAAACCAAATATGGATTTCATCCTGAGGCTTATAAAATTTTAGAAAATTATTATGGTAAAAAAAAATTTAATGATGGCAGAAAAAAAATGGCAAAGATGCCAATTAAAGCAAAATTAATTTATAATCCATCAAGCGCAGCACCAGGATTCATGATTAAAAATGTTTTATCACTTCCAGGAGTGCCTTCAATATTAAATTCTATGATAGAAAACTGTAAGAGATATTTAGTAAAAGGCCTTAAGGTTCATAGTAAAACTTTGAATATTTTTACCGTAGAAAGCAACATTTCACAAAAATTAGGAATGATTCAAAAAAAATTTAAAAAATCTGTAGATATAGGAAGTTATCCTTTTTTCAGACTAGGTAAAATTGGGGTCTCTATAGTGTTAAGATCAACTTCTAAATCAAAAATTAAAAAGGTCTATTTGGAAATATTTAATTTTATAAGACTAAAAAAGATAAAAATATTAAAAATTTAAAGTAAACTTAAAACTTCGTCTACTCTAATTCTATTTATGTCTTTTGAATTATAAAGTTTTTTGCTATCTAAAATCTTTGTATATTTATTTTTAGGAGCAAATTTTTCAGAACTTGTAGGACCAAACAATACTATCATAGGTACATTAGAAAGTGACATCATGTGCATTATACCGTTATCAATTGAAACTGCAGTTTCCAATCTTGCTGATAACGCAGTTACAAGAGCCGGACAAGATAAATTTGACTTTAGTTCAGGAAACAGAGCTGATGGAACCTGATTTTTGACTTTATCAATTAGATCTAGTTTATTTTTTTCTATAAAAAAAACTGGAACTTTTTTCTTTGATAATATTTTGTTTGCTAGAGCAGTAAATTTATATAAAGACCAACTCTTTTTTCTATATTCATGACCTTGTGTTATTGAAAAACCGACATAGTTTGAACTTGGCAATAATCTTTTGGCCTCTTTTATGATTTCTTTAGGCAGTTTATTTACTTTAAAATCAATTTTTTCAATGTCTTCCTCAAAAAATAAGTTTAAATTTTCAAAAATGTCTTGTGAATTGAAAGTAATTTTTTTTGAGGCAAAATAACCGTTCAATGTTTTTGAATAAAATGCTGAGTGAGGAATTTTTTTTAAAATGATTGTATTTCTTAGTTTAGTTTGAAGATCGATAATTAGGTCGAATTTACCATTGTTTTTTTTTAAAGCCCGTTTTTTTGCAAATAATAAATGCCACCATCTAAAACCAAAGTATCTAAGATCTAAATCTAATGTTTCTAATTTGATATTATATTCTTTTAATTTTCCTTCAAAATGATTCTGGTGTGCACCTAAATAATAAAAATTTGCCTTTTTAAAATGATTTTTTAAACTTAGTAATAATGGAAATAATTGTATAGAGTCTCCTATACCGCCTCCAGAATTATAAATTAATATTTTTTTCATAAAGTTTTTTCATATTATTTCAATTTATTTTTTAATCTATTTAAAATTAAATCGGAGGCAACTTTATGACCTTTTATATTAAGATGAACATCATCCATAAATATTTCTAATTCTTTGTTATTTCTAAAATCATTCGTCAAATCATAAATATTATCTACATTTTTTACTATTTTATCTTTCAATCTTTTTTCCCAATCTATCTCTTTTTCAATTAAACTATGTCTAGATGGTGAAAAAAAAACAAAGACCTTTTTATTTTGTGAAGTTAGTCTTAAAATTTCTTTATTTAAATTTTCTATTGCAAAATTGGCCTCATCTTGTCTAAGTTTATAAATGAGTTTTTTTCTATCACTCGATTTAACTGAACTATTTATTTTATCTTTTTGACCTAAATATCTGTTTATATCATATTTCCAACCAAAATGATTAATTGCCTCCTCAATTGCAGGAAAAAAACTATTTGGCCTGGAAGTAAAAAAACCCAATTGCCTCATATCCACCAAACCTCTCCAAAAATCCTGTAAAATTAAAACAAAAATTACAACATCAGCGTTCTGTATTCTATCGTCGTATCTGCTTCTCATTATCATGTTTAAGACTCCGTAACCGTTAGTACCTGCATTTCCACAAATGTATTCCCCTTTTAATGATTTACAAATTCTCTCAGAAAATAGTTCTTTATTGTCAATCCTAGATCCGCCGTATGTAACTGAGTCCCCAACAAATAATATTAGCTTATTATCTTGCTTTATCCATTGCTTGCTAGACCGAAGTCCAACATTATTTATTATAATTTCTTTATCTTTAAACCTAATTTTTTTTTGATTTTCACTCAGAGAATATTTCCAGGCTGGATTTGTTTTATATATAATAGGATCACCTAAACCTAAATATCTTAAAAAATATTCTGATAAAAAAACTGATAAAACAATGAAAATTGAAACTATTAGAATCGATAAAAATTTAAATCTTATATTTCTCATTATTTTCTTTATAAAGAATAAGTAAATTAGTTGTCAAATTCGAAATAGAAGAGTAAAAAAGATTATAATTATTATAACACAAAGCTTAGCCCTCGTGGTGAAATTGGTAGACACAAAGGACTTAAAATCCTTGCCCTTTTGGGAGTGCCAGTTCGAGTCTGGCCGAGGGCACCACTTTTATGAATAGACCATTAATTATATCAGATAAAAATATTAAATCTTTAAAGATTAAAAAAAAGATTAAAAAAATTTTTAAAAAAAAATTTATTAAAAAAAATAATATAGTCATCGTAATTGGTGGTGATGGTTTTATGTTACAAACTTTAAAAAAAAACAAAGGAACAAAAAAATTATTCTATGGAGTGAATTCTGGAAACTATGGTTTTTTGATGAATAAGTTCTCAGAAAAAAATTTATTTAAGAATATTGTTAAGTCTAAAATGATAAGTATTTCTCCACTAGAGATGAGCGTTGTTAGTAAAAAAAAAATTCGAAAATGTTTAGCCATTAATGAAGTTTCAATCTTAAGGCAAAGTAGGCAAGCTGCTAACTTATCTATTAAAAACAATTTATCTTTCATTATGAAAAAACTTGTTTCAGATGGAGTTTTAGTTTCGACCCCAGCAGGAAGTACAGCTTATAATTTATCTGTGCATGGTCCAATACTAAACCTAGATTCTAACAAAATATCAATTGCACCTGTAAGCGCTTTTAGACCAAGAAGATGGAAAGGAAAAATTGTGAGTGATAAGTCTGTTATAAGAATTATAAATTTGAACCCTTTAAAAAGACCAGTAAGTGCAGTTGCTGACAACTTCGAAGTAAGACATGCAAAAAGAATTATTATAAAAGTTAAAAAAAGTATTAAATTTAATTTATTGTACGATAAA
>CACFUE010000020.1 GCA_902569465.1 uncultured Pelagibacteraceae bacterium
AATACTTACTGGCTATGAGGTGCAAGTAAACCTAGTAAAAGGCATTTGTTTACATGAACATAAAATTGATCATATAGCTCACTTAGGCCCAAGTGTTGCAGCTGGTTTAGGGAGTTTATTAAATTTAAAAACAGATGTGATTTATCAGTCTATTCAACAAGCATTACATATTACCGTCTCAACTAGACAATCTCGAAAAGGAGAAATATCTAGTTGGAAAGCATTTGCACCAGCACATGCTGGCAAACTTGCAGTGGAGGCAGTCGATAGATGTATGAGAGGCGAGGGCGCTCCTTCACCGATTTATGAAGGAGAGGATAGCGTTATAGCTTATGTTTTATCTGGGCCAGATAAAGAGTACTCAGTTCCATTACCAAATGTAAATGAGCCTAAGCGAGCGATACTTGAAACTTACACAAAAGAGCATTCAGCAGAATATCAATCCCAAGCTTTGATCGATCTAGCTAGAAGTCTAAATAAGAAAATTTCTAATGTTGACGATATTAAAAATATTATAATTGAAACAAGTCATCATACTCACTACGTAATCGGCACTGGTGCAAACGATCCTCAAAAAATGGATCCAAAAGCAAGCAGGGAAACTTTAGATCATTCAATAATGTATATTTTTGCAGTGGCACTCGAAGATGGTGCTTGGCACCATGTTAATTCTTACACTCCTAAAAGGGCACGAAGAAAAAGTACAGTTGAACTTTGGCAAAAAATTTCAACTAAAGAAGATCCAAAATGGACTGAAAAATATCATGATCCTAACCCTAAAAACAAATGCTTCGGAGGAAAAGTAGTTATAACAATGAAAGATGGGTCTATAATTTCAGAGGAAATTAATGTTGCAGATGCGCACCCAGCTGGCAAAAGACCTTTTTCTCGTAAAGAATATATAAATAAATTCAAAAGCTTAACTGATGGTATAGTTTCAAGAAAAGAGACAGATAGATTTTTAAGATGTGTCCAGAATCTTACAAAATTAAAAGCGAAAGATTTAATGGGCTTGAATGTTGAGGTTAAACCATCAGTAAAAGATAAATCCAAAAGCAGTAAAGGTATTTTTTAATTATTTTATTTTTTTTGCTAAATCACTAGCACTTAACCAAGCACTTTCTACTTTAGGACCAATTAACCAATCAGCACAAACACCTATTCTTAATTTTTTATTCCAATAACTTTTGTATGGTGATCCATGAAAATTATAAGAATATTTCCATCCATGTGTTTTTTTAAATATAATTTTATTTTTTTTATAACCTGTGAAATTCAAAAATTTAGATATTAAAGTGTTTTCAACTTTTTTAGTTTTTTTATATATATTAATTGTCCTCCTTGCCCATTTAACAGAAGATTGCAAGGTCCACAGAGAATTTGAGGAATTGAACCTTTTTTTACTATTTTCATTTGCAGCCCATGTAAGAACTTCATCATTAAATTTAATACTACTTACTGGAACTTCTTTTTGATTTTTAAAAGCAATCATCGTAGTTATATTAGGTTCCATAACAATTTTTAGTTTTAAAAATTTCTTCTCAAGATAATTTCTGGCTATTTTTTTTAGTTGCGGATATGGACAAGTAAAAATTACTGATCTTGCCTTAACAATCTCTTTAGTATCTAATTTAATTTCCCAAAAGTGTTTATTATAATAAATCGATTTTACTGATGATTGAAAATTTTTTCTTATTTTTTTAGTATAATACTTTGAAATAACATTATTTCCTTTACTACCAATGAATTTACTATTGTTTTCTTTTTTTTCAAATGTGAAATCTAAATGATTGCCACCCCAAATTTTTAATTCTTTTTTTTTGAAGAGAAATTGAATAAATTTTTTGAATTCTTTTGATTTTGGAGAGATATATTGAACTCCATGATCAAAACTTAAATTTTTGATAAATCTTTTGTTAGATGCTCTTCCACCAAGGCCTCTAGCTTTATCAAAAATCTCAACTTTGTATTTTTTTGATAGAATGTGAGCTATCGTGGAGCCAGAAACACCTGACCCAATAATACAAAAATCTAACATTATAGGAATAAAAACTTATACTTTTCGTTTATTGAAAGAACCTCATAATTAACAAGTCCACCAATAATTAATTGAATTGATATTATTAAAATTACAAACAAGCCTAAGTAACCAAGCCACATATGTTTCTTGATATATTCAGCAAAATAACTTGCGAGAGTAGCTATTAAAAATACTGATAGTAGTAAACCTATTACCATTAGATGAAAATTCCCTTTTGATGCTGCTACAACAGCAATTGTATTGTCAAAACTTAATGTAAGATCAGCAATTAACACTTGATAGACTCCAACACTAAAACTTTTTGTTTCTCCTGATTTAAGTTGAGGCGTTTTTATTTTATTTTTACCGAAAAAGTCTTGCCTTAGGTTATTGATTACCCATAAAAGTAAGACACCTCCAAGAATTTTAATCCAAGCGAATTCAAATAAATAATTAGCTCCGGATGCAAAAACAATCCTAAATAAAAAAGCTGCAGCTACGCCCCATGCTATTATTTTTCTTCTATTTTCTGTTGCAAATCCTGCAGCGATTAAACCTATTATGATCGCGTTATCTGCGGCCATAACTATATCTATGAGGATAATTTGTACTGAGATAATTACTTGCTCTAACATTAGTAGAATCAATGTATATAAGGTTCTAGGGACATATTAAAGAATAAAAATGTATTTACTTAAAAGCTCATCAAAATTTTCAAAAAAACAAATAGTTTTGTTGTCCATACCGGTCTTTTTTTCAAACATAGCAATACCTTTAGTAGGTATGGTTGATACCGGGTTGATGGGTAACTTAGGTGAAACAAAATATTTAGCAGCAACTAGTATAGCAACGTCTGTAATGACAATGATTGTGTGGAGTTTTGGCTTTTTAAGAATGGGGACTGTAGGAATAGTTTCTCAAGCCTACGGTAGAAGCGACTATAGAGAAATAGTAAAAACTTTATTAAGAAATTTTATAATTGCATTAGCAGCTGCATTTATAATTTTGATTTTCACACCACTAATTAAGATTAGTATTGCACATTTTTTTTCTACATCTAATGAATTAAGTGAATTGATAAATATTTATTTAAATGTAAGAGTGTTTTCTATTCCAGCAGAATTAGTAATTTATATTTTAGTTGGTTTTTATTTAGGAATTCAAAAAACTAAAATTTCAAGTTTATTAATAGTAATTTTGTCATCCTTGAATATAGTTTTTAGTTCAATACTTGTTTTAACTTTTGATTTAAATATTTTTGGAGTTGCTCTAGGCACTTTGTTAGCTAGCTATATCACTGTAAGTATTTTCCTGATTTTTACTTATAATTTTATTATTAAAAAATTTAAGATTATTCCAAAATTTGAAAATTTAGTTGTGCGATCAAAGATACTAAAACTTTTAAGTGTTAATTTTGATATATTTTTGAGGACAATATTTCTTACTTTTGCTTTTTTATGGATTACGTATTTAGGTTCAAAATTCGGCGAGGATTATTTAGCGGTAAATACAATATTATTACAGTTCATAATTTTGGCATCATTTTTTTTAGATGCATATGCTTTTTCTACAGAGGGGCTTATAGGTTTCACAATAGGAAGAAGAAACCAAAAATCTTTTTTTACAGTTGTCAAAAACTCAATTCAAATAAGTTTTTTCACGGCATTAATAATTTCAATAATTTATATAATTTTCTTTAAAGATATAATAAATATAATTACGGATATAGAAATTTTAAGATTTATTTCTTTTCAACATATTTTTTGGGTGATTATTATTCCGCCGATTGCATGTTTTTGCTATCAACTTGATGGAATTTTTATTGGAGCATCACAAACGAAAGAAATCAGAAATGCTATGATAATTTCTGTTGTCGGGTATGTGGGAGTCTCAATTTTACTTACAAGATACCTTGATAATCATGGTATATGGTTTTCTTTATTATTATTTATGATATTCAGAGCAATCACTTTACAATTTTATTTTAAAAATATTTTAAGAAAATTTTAGATGCAGTTTTTATACAAAATACCTGGGTATATTTTACTTTTATTTGGAGGATTCTGTTTAAGTTGGGGTGGATTTATTGTTAGATCTTTTGAACAATCAACTGTATGGGAAATACTTTTTTTAAGATCATTCTTTTTTTTATTAGCACTATCAGTGTTTTTAATAAGTATTTATAAAAAAAATACTTTAAAAATTATAAAAGAGTCTGGATATCCTGCAGTTTTAGGTGGTTTTGTAATGTCTTTTAGTTTTGTAGCTTTCGTAATAGCTATGACAAACACCACAGTAGCAAATGTTGTATTTATTATAAGCACTCAAACAATGTTCTTAGCTATTTTTGGATATTTTTACTTAAAAGAAAAAGTTTCATTAATTGGATCTAGCTCAATTTTTTTAGCTATGAGCGGAATTATAATTATGGTTGGTGATTCAATATCAACAGGCTCTTTGTTTGGAAATCTCGTTGCACTGGCGATACCAATTAACTTTGCAATTTACGTAATGATAATTAGAAAAAATTCGAAATTGGATATGGTCCCTGCCATGTTTTATTCTGGAATATTTAGTTTGATATATGGTTACTTTTTATCTGAGTCTTTCGATTTTACTGAACACGATATTTTCATGGGATTCTTATTGGGAGTTCCCCAATTAGCTTTAGGATTTATTTGTATAACAATCGGATCTAGGACTACCGCTTCAGCTACAGTCGGTCTTCTAATGTTGATGGAAACCCTATGTGGTCCTTTGTGGGTTTGGTTATTTCTTAATGAAATTCCCCCTATGAGCGTGTTTATTGGAGGAGTAGTGATAATTTCCGCTATTATCCTTAAAAGTTTTGATAAAAATAAGGTCACATCAACTTAAAATATTTGACTTTTTTGATCTTTTAGAGGAGAGTCCACTCGTAACGGGAGAGACCAATTATTTGGCGCCGAAGGAGCAACAACCCAGGAAACTCTCAGGCAAAAGGACCGTTACCGTAATAACTCTGGAAAGCAGGCTAATGCCTCACCGAAGGATTAAATCTCTCAGGTACACAGACAGATTGGGACAAAAAAAGAGTTATTATGGAAGTACAAAAAACGGCTTTATATAATTATCACAAGACCCTAGGAGCAAAGTTTGTTCCTTTTGCTGGTTATGAAATGCCCATCCAATATAAAGAAGGAATCGTTAAAGAGCATATTTCAACAAGATCCCACGCAGGATTTTTTGATGTTTCTCACATGGGACAGTTTTTTTTAGAGGGTGATAATACATTAGTAGAGGCTTTAGAAAAAATTATTCCTGCAGATCTTAAAAATTTGAAAATTAATCATTCAAAATATTCTTTTTTATTAAATAAAGAAGGTGGAATAATTGACGACTTAATTATTACTAGAACAGAAAAAGGTTTCTGTATAATTT
This sequence comes from uncultured Pelagibacteraceae bacterium, assembly GCA_902569465.1. GTDB lineage: Bacteria > Pseudomonadota > Alphaproteobacteria > Pelagibacterales > Pelagibacteraceae > Pelagilacustribacter. The sequence continues at coordinate 5,441 of CACFUE010000020.1, forward strand.
TAAATGCGGCTTGTAAGGAAAATGACATAAAACAAATTTCTCGGTTTTTAACAAATAATCATAAGCATCTTTTAAACAACAATTTATCCTTAATAGCGTTACAAGGTCCTAAATCTGTAGAGATTTTAGAAAAATTAATACCAGGTGTTACTAATTTGAAATTTATGACTGGTAATAATTTTGATTATGAAGGTGAAAAACTTTATATAACAAGATCTGGATATACAGGTGAAGACGGTTTTGAAATTTCTATTTCTAATAAAAAAGTTGAAAAGCTTATAGATTATTTAATTTCAAATAAAGTAAAACCGATTGGTTTAGGAGCTAGAGATACACTGAGATTAGAAGCTGGTCTATGTTTATATGGTCATGATTTAAATGAAAAAATAAATCCTGTTGAAGCCAATTTAAAATGGGCAATAGCAAAAAAAAGAAAAGAAGTCGGTGGTTTTAATGGTTGGGAAAAAATAAAAGATTTATTAGCTAACGGAAGTGAAAAAATAAGAGTTGGTATAAAACCAGATGGAAAAGTTATAGCTAGAGAAAATACAAAAATCTTTTCATCAGATAATAATGAAATTGGATTCGTCACGAGTGGTACTTTTGGCCCAAGCGTAAACGCTCCAGTTGCAATGGGATATGTAAAATCTGAATTTTCTGAAATAGGAACATTCATTCAGCTTGAAGTAAGAGGAAAAAAATATGGGGGTAAAATTTCTGAACTTCCATTTTATAAAAAAAGTTATGTTAAATAGGGGAGATAAAATATGAGTGAAAAAAAATTTTCTAAGAAACATGAATGGGTTTCATTGGATGGCGACGTAGCCACTGTTGGGATAACGAAACATGCAACTGAAATGCTAGGAGATATTGTTTTTGTAGAAGTCCCTGATGCAGGTAAAGCTGTAGAAAAAGAAGGTCAAGCAGCTGTTGTAGAGTCTACTAAAGCTGCGAGTGATGTTTATTCTCCTATTTCTGGGGAAATTACTGAGGGAAATAAATCCATTGCAGATGATCCCGGAAGCGTAAATACTGACCCTGAAGGTGCCAGCTGGTTTTTTAAGTTAAAGATAAAAGATAAAGGTGAGTATGACTCCCTTATGTCAAAAGACGAATATGATAAATTTTGTAAGGAGAACCCTAGTTAATGATTGACGATAATTCAAAAGAATTTATTAAAAGACATATTGGTCCTTCCGAAGAAGATCAGTCCAAAATGTTGCAATATGTTGGGTATAAATCATTAGAAGATCTAATGAGCAATACTGTACCAGAAAAAATTTTATTAAAAGATGATCTTAGAATCGATCAGCCAATGTCAGAGAACGATGCTTTAAAAAAATTAAAATCTATATCTAAAAAAAATAAAATCTTTAAAAATTTTATTGGAATGGGTTACTATAATTCTATTACACCTAATGTAATTCTTAGAAATATTTTAGAAAATCCAGGATGGTATACATCTTATACACCTTACCAACCTGAAGTGGCGCAAGGTCGTCTTGAAATGCTTTTAAATTTTCAACAATCAATAATTGACTTAACGGGCATGGATATAGCCAATGCTTCTTTGTTAGATGAAGCAACAGCAACAGCAGAGGCAGTAGGATTAAGCCAGAGATTAGATAAGACTAATTCAAAAAAAATATTTATTTCAAGCAATTGCAATCCTCAGACAATTGATCTCATAAAGACAAGAACAAATCCTTTTGGTTTAGAATTGATCATTGGTGATGAAAAAAAAGAACTTTCAAAAATTAATGAAGATATAATTTGCGGTGTTTTATCTTATCCGGGAACTTTAGGTGAGATAAACGATCCTAGTGAAAGCATCAGTCAAATTCACAAAAAAAACGGAAAAGCTATTTTGGTTTGTGACTTATTGGCTTTAGCTAGATTAAAAACTCCAGCTGAACTTGGAGCTGACATTGCTGTCGGTAGTGCTCAAAGATTTGGTATTCCAATGGGTTACGGCGGGCCTCATGCTGCATTTTTTGCTACAAAGGAAGAATTTAAAAGATCAATGCCAGGAAGAATAATAGGAGTTTCAAAAGATAGACACGGAAAAAAAGCCTACAGGCTTTCTTTACAAACTAGGGAGCAACACATTCGAAGAGATAAAGCAACAAGCAATATTTGTACTGCTCAAGCTTTATTGGCTATCATTTCTGCTGCTTTTGCAATTTATCATGGACCTGAAGGAATATTTAAAATTGCGAATAGAACTTCTAAATTAGCAAAAATCTTTGCTGATAATATTAAAGCAAGCGGTTATAAAATTCTATCAGATCATTTCTTCGATACCGTTACGATTAAAACCAATGAAAAAACAAATCCTATTTTTGAGGCTGCACTTAAAGAGAATATAAACCTTAGAAAAGTTGATAAAGATCATTTATCTGTTGCGTTTGATGAAGCAAAAAAACTTGATGATGTAAACTTATTATTAAAAATATTTGGAATTACTAAAGTAATTAAACAAGACGTTAAGGTTGAACTGGATAATCTTCCAAAAAATCTTTTAAGAACTTCAAAATACTTAACTCATCCAGTTTTTAACAAATACCATTCTGAAACTGAGATGTTAAGATATCTTAAGAAACTAGAAGATTGTGATATTGCACTTAATAGATCAATGATTGCTTTAGGATCTTGTACAATGAAGCTCAATGCAACGGCAGAATTAATTCCTATTACTTGGAAAGAGTTTTCACTTCCACATCCTTTTGTCCCTACAAATCAAATGGAGGGTTATAAGATTCTTTTTAATGATCTAATAAACGATCTAAAAGAAATTACTGGATATGATGCAGTTTCTTTACAGCCTAACTCTGGGGCTCAAGGAGAGTATGCAGGTCTAATGACTATAAGAAAATTCCATAAAAATAATAAACAAGAAAATCGTAACGTTTGTCTAATTCCTGACTCAGCTCATGGAACTAATCCAGCAAGTGCCCAAATGTGTGGGATGAAAGTGGTTGTAGTTAATTGTGATGAAGATGGAAACGTGGATATAGACGATCTTAAAAATAAAGCTGAAAAACACTCAAAAGACTTAGCTGCTTTAATGGTTACTTACCCCTCTACTCATGGAGTATTTGAAGAAAAAATTATGGATATTTGTGAAGTAATTCATAAGCATGGCGGACAAGTTTATATGGATGGAGCAAATCTAAACGCACTTGTAGGTGTTGCAAAACCAGGGAAATTTGGACCAGATGTTTGTCATATTAATTTACATAAAACATTTTGCATACCGCACGGTGGAGGTGGACCAGGAATGGGACCAATCGCTTGCGCTAAGCATCTAGCTGATTTTTTACCAACACATGAAATTATTAAAGAGGCAGGCCCTAAGAACGGAATGGGAGCTGTATCAGCTGCACCTTGGGGTAGTTCAAGCATACTTCCAATATCCTGGATGTATATAAAGATGATGGGTGCTGAGGGATTGAAAAAAGCTTCACAAGTTTCAATTTTAAATGCAAATTACATTTCAAAAAAATTATCCAAAGATTACAAAGTTCTTTATACTGGCAAAAATGGAAATGTTGCACATGAATGTATAATTGATATCCGTCCAATAAAAGCAAGTTCAGGAATCTCTGAGGAGGATTTAGCAAAAAGACTGATTGACTTTGGCTACCATGCTCCAACAATGTCATGGCCTGTTGCTGGTACAATTATGATTGAGCCGACTGAAAGTGAAAATTTGGAGGAGATTGATAAATTTTGTAATGCACTTATAAAAATTAAAAAAGAAATTAATTTAGTGGAGTCATCAAAGTTTGACAAAATTGATAATCCGCTGAAAAACGCACCTCATACTTATGTCGAATTAGCTTCCAGCGAGTGGAAGCATGCTTACTCAAGAGAGGAAGCGGCTTTTCCCACTGAGTATGTAAAAAACAATAAATATTGGGCACCAGTTGCTAGAGTAGATAACGTTTTTGGAGATAGAAATTTAGTATGTTCATGTCCTTCAATGGATGAATATAAAGATGAAGCAGCTTAATCTTTTTAAATGAAAATCGCTGTTATCGGCTCAGGTATTTCAGGATTATCTTCCGCATATTTTCTTTCAAAAAAATATAAAGTTGATCTATACGAAAAAGAAGATCACTTTGGAGGTCATTCTTTTACCTACGAGATAAAAGAAGATGATAAGATTGTTCCAGTAGATCTAGGCTTTATAGTTTTTAATGAGGTTACTTATCCAAATTTAGTAAATTTTTTTAATGAATTAAAAGTTCCTTATGAAAAAAGCGACATGTCATTTTCTGTATCAATTAAGAATAGTAATGTTGAATATAGCGGAAGTGGTTTAGGAGGTATTTTTGCTAATAAATTAAATCTTCTTAATTTAAAATTTTTATAT
>CACFUE010000021.1 GCA_902569465.1 uncultured Pelagibacteraceae bacterium
AGAAAATTTTTTCACAAGTACATCACTTTTATCTGCAAAAAATGAAAAGTTTGTTTTATTTAAATTAAAATTATCGACAATTTTTGCTTCTAAATTTTCAACTGATCCCCTTGCTATAAAATTATCTAATGTATTATTTTTATCTAGAAAAACTTCAATTTCTGTATTTAATTTTCCTTTAAGAATATTATTTTTTAAAAAACTTGTAAAAGTGGAGGGTTTAAAAGAGATAGATAATAATTTTAATTGTTCAATTTCGATTTGATTTAGAGTTAAATTAATTTTTTTTATTTGTGGCGATACATTTATGAATGATAGAAAATCAATATATACCTTTATATTTTCCGCTGGAATAGAAACTTTACGGTAATTTATATTTGGATCTTTTGTATCAAGAAATAAGCTTAATTCTTTTATATCAAATTTGTATTTTACTGACTTAAGTTCAAGATTAATATTTTTATTAGCAGAATTTATTTTTTGAGTAATAAGATTATTAAATTTACTTGTCTCTAATCCTACAGTCGATAAAACGGTAATTATTAATATCAAACCAAAAAATAATGCTAATAAAAAAACTTTTATGAATTTGGTCATTATCTATTTTTAATTCCCTCCTCTATGAATTGATCTATATTTCCATCTAAAACACTTGATGGATTTGTGTTTTCAACTTTGTTTCTTAAATCCTTTACAAGTTGGTAGGGTTGTAAAACATAAGATCTAATTTGATGACCCCATCCTATGTCAGTTTTATTATCAATTTCTTTTTGATTTTTTTCTTCTCTTTTTTGTATTTCAAACTCATATAATCTTGCTTTAAGCATTTTATAACATGTTTCTTTATTTTTATGTTGTGATCTCTCATTTTGACATTGGACTACTATTTTAGTCGGCAAATGAGTTATTCTGACAGCGCTGTCAGTTGTATTTACATGCTGCCCTCCTGCTCCGCTTGACCTGAAAGTATCAATACGTAAATCTTTTTCGTCGATTTTAATATCAATGTCATCCTCAATAGCTGGGTAAACCCAAACACTAGCAAAACTAGTGTGTCTTCTAGAGCCGCTATCAAATGGAGAAATTCTAACTAGTCTATGAACACCCGACTCCCCACGCATTAATCCGTAAAGATAATCTCCATTTACTTTAATTGTTGATGATTTAATTCCTGCTTCTTCTCCTTTATGCTCACTAATTATAACATAATTATAATTTTTTTTATCAAACCATTTCATATACATTCTTCGCAGCATTTCGGCCCAGTCTTGACTTTCTGTTCCCCCTGCTCCTGCATGGATTTCAATATAAATATCAAAGTTATCATTTTCGCCCGAGAGAAAACAATTAATTTCAATTTTTTTTATTTTTTTTAATATTTCTTCAATCTTAATATTACAATCTTCTTTTATTTCTTCGTTTTTTTCTTGAACAGCTAGGTTATATAAATCTTTAAGATTAGAAATTTCTGTTAAAAAGTCCTGATAAGATATTAATATATCTTGATATATTTTTTTTTGCTTTACGGTTTTTTTAACAAGGTTTTTGTCTTTCCAGAAATTTTCTTTTGAAAGTGTTAATTCTAAGTCTTTTAGTTTTTTTTGGACATTATTCTTATCAAAGATACCCCCTTATATTTTCGAGAGTTTTTTCTACATCCAAAATTTTATTTTCAAAGTTTTGCATTAGTAAAATTGTCTAAATTTAATTAAATTATCATGTCTATTAATTGAAATTAAATTATTATTATTTGTGTTGTTGATATCTTCAATTTTAAGAGCCTCTATAATTGTATTTTTATCACCTGGGACTGACTTTAAACCGCTGTCATAATTCAATGAAGTAAGATAAATATTATTTGGAATTTTAAAGTCCTTAAAATCATCTTTAAAAAGAGCATTTTCTAAAAAATCTTTAAAGATTGGTAATGCTGCTTTGGACCCTGTTTCATATTTTCCCAAAGTTTTAGGGTTATCAAAGCCAACATAAACTCCAATTACTAAGTCTGATGAAAAACCTATAAACCATGCATCAAAATTATTATTAGTTGTACCCGTCTTTCCAGCTAATGGGACTTTTAAAGACTTAAGTTTCTTTGCAGTTCCTCTTTCTACAGCTCCATTAAGAATAGATGTCATTTGATAAGCTGTCTCCTCACTAATTACACGTTTGTTTGTATTATTAATAATTGGATAATTGTTTGAGTCATTTATAAATTTGTCACATCCAATACATTCTCTATTTGTGACTTGGAAAATTGTTTTACCTCTTCTATCTTGGATTCTAGAAATTAAATTAGGTTCAATTTTTTTTCCTCCATTAACAAAAGTGGAATACGCAGATGTTAAATCAATTAATGTTGTTTCTGCAGCTCCAAGGGAGACAGAAAGGAGTTCAGGAATTTCATCATAAATATTCAAATTTTTAGATAAATCTAAAATTTTATTTAGTCCTAAAATTTTAGCAATTCTTATTGTCATCAAATTTCTGGAATATTCTATTCCTTTTCTTAAAGTCGATGGTCCGTAAAATTTTTTTCCATAATTTTCTGGTTTCCAATTTTTTAACCCAACACCTTGACTCTCTACAAAAGGAGCATCTAAAATTATCGAATTAGGTGAAAAACCATTTTCCAGAGCAGCAGCATAAACAATTGGTTTGAACGCAGATCCTGGTTGTCTTTTTGCTTGTGTAACCCTATTAAACTCACTTGATTTAAAGTTAAAGCCTCCAACAAGTGCGAGAACGTCTCCAGTAAATGGATCTAAAACTACTATTCCTCCATTTACTTTAGGATACTGTTTAATCTTCCAGTTATTATTCTCTTTTTTTACTAAAATTATGTCACCGATTTTATGGACATCGCTTATTTTTTTTTTATTTAATGTCCATTTAATACCTGGTAATTTTAAATATTTAGTATCTGTATTATTTTTTTCATTTACTAATTTGAATTCAACTTCCTTTTCATTTATCTTTAATATTTCAGCAAAATTCCAATTTAAAGTAGGATCTAATTTAAATTTTTGTATTTTTTTATTCCATGAATTATTGCTTATTGTATTTGTAATTGGACCACGCCATCCATGTCTTCTATCGTATTGTTCAATGCCTTTTCTTAAAGAATTAATTGCCTGTATTTGAAAATTTATATTTAATGGTGTTTTTATACTTAAGCCTTGAGAATATAACTTTTCAAATCCATAATTTTCTTTTACGCTTCTTCTAACCTCTTCCGTATAAGAATTAGCCTCGTTCAAAATAACAATCTTTCTTTTTTTCAAATTTAACTTTTGTTTTTTAAAATTTTTTAGTTGTTTTTTTGAAATAAAGTTATTCTCCTCTAAATTTTTTAATACCAGGTCTCTTCTGAATTTTCCAATTTTAGGATATTTGTAAGGATTATATTTGCTTGGTGCTTTAGGTAATGCTGCTAGTAAAGCTGCATCTGCATAATTAAGTTCTTTAATTGATTTGTCAAAATACTCTAAACTTGCAGCAGCTATTCCGTATGTCCCTTGTCCTAAATATATTTGATTGAGATATAATTCTAAAATTCTTTCTTTTGAATAAGCTCTTTCAATTCTAAAAGCTAAAATAGCCTCTTTAATTTTTCTTTTTATGGAAACCTCATTTGTTAATAAAAAATTTTTTGCTACTTGCTGGGTAATCGTAGAGGCGCCTTCTAATCTTTTATTTTGAGATATATTTTTTAAATTTTTTAAAAATGCCCTAATTATTCCTTTTGCATCAATCCCAGGATGTTTAAAAAAGTTTTTATCTTCTGCAGATAAAAATGAATTTATCACCTTTTTAGGAATGGAATCATATGGCACAAACAACCTTTTTTGAATTGCGTACTCTGCGATTAATTTTCCATCGGATGAATAAACTCTACTAGAGATAGGTGGTTGATAATTCGAAAGTTTTTTATAGTCCGGAAGTCCAATCGAAAAATACCAAAGCGTAGACAAAGCAAAAAATAAGATAACTATAAGAAATATTATTATGAATTTAATAGAAAAATTAAGAAATTTAAACATTTAACCTTTATTAATAATAATTTTGACTTTCTTTAGGCATCATATAGTAATAATGTATATTTATAGTTAAAATTAAATAAAAAAAACATATGGCGTTAAAAAAATTCACAAATTTCAAAAATTTAAAAGGAATTCTATTATTATGGAAAAAAATTTATATATTGATGCTTCGCATCCAAATGAGACACGTATTGTTCTTAAATCAGATAATGCTATCGAAGAGTATGAATTTGAGGACAAAAATAATTTAAACTTTAAAAATAATATTTATCTAGGTACTATAAGCAGAGTTGAACCATCTTTGCAGGCTGCATTTGTAAATTTTGGCAGAGATAGACATGGATTCTTAGCTTTTAATGATATTCAATCCGACTATTATCAGATACCCTCTGAGGACAAAGAAAAAATTAGAGTCGCTGAAGAAAAGATTAGAGAGGAACTTAAAAAGAAAACTTTAGAAATTAATCAAGAAAATAACTCTCAGGATCTTACTCGAACTCAAAGTGAAGAAAATTTTAAAGAAGAAGAAAATTCCATACAAAAAAATAATGAAGTTGAAAAAAAAGAATATAGAGAAGAAATCAAGTCATCTTTTGGTATTAAAAGATACAAAATTCAGGAAGTAATAAAACCTGGACAAGTAGTTTTAATACAAGTCATAAAAGAAGAAAGGGGACAAAAGGGAGCCGCATTAACAACTTTTATTTCTTTGGCAGGTAAATATTTAGTTTTAATGCCTAACACTCCTAAAGGAGGTGGAATTTCAAGAAAGATTTATAATTCTTTAGATCGTCAAAAAATTAGAAATATTTTAAACCAAATAAATATACCTAAAAGCATGGGTGTAATTGTCAGAACAGCTGGATCGAATAAAACTAAAAATGAAGTAGAAAAGGATTTTCAAAATACTTTAAAAACTTGGGAAGAAATAAGAGATAAAGCTTTAATTTCTAATGCTCCTTCATTGGTTTATGAAGAAGGAGATATAATTAAAAGAACTTTGCGGGATACTTACGATAACGATACCAAAAATGTTTATGTTGAGGGTAATGATGCTTATCAAAAAGCAAAAAAATTCATGAAAGAATTAATGCCTAAATGTGTAAAAAATGTTAAAAAGTATAGAGGAAAGATTCCTCTTTTCCATGACGCTAACATAGAAAAAGACTTAAATAATATTTTTGAGCCAACAGTAAAACTAAAATCAGGTGGTTATATTGTTATAAATCCAACTGAGGCATTAGTTTCAATTGATATAAATTCAGGCCAATCGACAAAACAAACTAACATAGAAAAGACTGCTCTAAATACTAATTTAGAAGCTGCTATTGAAATAGCACATCAGATAAAATTAAGGGACTTATCTGGATTAATAGTAATAGATTTTATCGATATGATGAATTTCTATAACAGACGAACAGTCGAAAAAAAAATGAGGGAGAGTATACGAAAAGATAGAGCTAGGATTCAAATCGGGAGAATAAGTAATTTTGGTTTACTTGAGATGACACGGCAAAGATTACGTGAGAGTTCAATCAAATGGGAAACACAACTATCTTTAGGTTCATTTTCTCAAAAAATTTTGAAAAAAATAAAACATTTAGCATTTACTGATAAAGTAAAGATTATAAAAGCATATATCCCAGAAAAGGTAAAAGTGTTTATTGAAAAAAATTTGATTGAAGAGTTTCAATATTTTCAAAAAAAATATTCTTTTAAAATAGAATTATTATCAGATGAAAACCTAATTATTCCAGAATATAAAATTGAATTACTTAATAAATCAAAAAAAGTAATTAGCACCTCTGAGAATATAGAAACTATATTTATATCTCCAAAGGAAATTAAAGAAAAAAAGAGAACTAAGAAAAAACCCAAAAAAGAAATCTCAAAAACAAAAACTAAAAAGAAATTGAGAACTTTATGGGTAAGAAGAAAAAAAAGAGTTAAATAATTCCTTTTTTTGGGGAACTAGGTATTGCAAAATAGTTTTTTTGCATTCTACCTGCTAAATAAGAATTTCTTCCAGATATTACTGCATCCTTAAACGCTTTAGCCATTAAAACTGGGTTCTTCGCATTTGCTATAGCACTATTGATTAGAACACCATCGCAACCTAGCTCCATCGCGATTGTTGCATCTGAAGCAGTCCCAATTCCTGCATCTACAATTACTGGAACTTTAGATTGCTTAAGAATTAAAGATATATTTATTTTATTTTGTAAACCTAATCCTGATCCTATAGGTGAAGCCAATGGCATAATTGCTGAGGCTCCTTGATCCTCTAATTTTTTTGCAAATAATGGATCGTCAGTACAATAAACCATTACTTTAAATCCCTCTTTGACCAAAATTTTAGTTGATTTTACAGTTTCGACCATATCTGGAAACAAAGTTTTTTTATCTCCTAATACTTCAAGCTTTACTAATTTCCATCCTCCCATTTCTCGAGCAAGCCTTAATGTTCTTAATGCTTCTTCTGAGTTAAAACAGCCTGCAGTGTTAGGCAAGTAAATGATTTTTTTAGGGTTTAAATAATCTGTAAGTATTGGTTTTTTTTTATCTGTGATATTAATTCTTCTTATAGCAACAGTAACCATATCAGCTCCTGAAGCTTTTACAGCCTCAGCAGTTTCTTTAAAGTTTTTATATTTGCCTGTACCAACAATCAATCTTGATTTAAGTATTTTATTAGCTACTTTTAAAGTATCTTTTTTCATCAACCTCCTCCAATAAAATGTACTATCTCAATTTTATCAAGATTTTTAATATATTTTTTTTTATAATTTGTTTTTGAAACTATTGATCCATTATGTTCTATTGCAATTTTTTTATTATGTAATTTATATTTTTTTAACAATTGGAAGATTGTTAAATTGGATTTAATTAAGATTTTCTTTCCATTTAATTGTATTTTTGCCATAATTCAGTTAATCAATATTATTAAAAATAATCGATGAAAAAAATTATAATTCTTAACGGTCCAAATCTCAACCTATTAGGTGAAAGAGAAAAAAATCAATATGGTAGTTTTACCTTAAAAGATATTGAGTCAAGATGTGTTGATTATGGGAAACAAAATAAGATAAATGTATCGTTATATCAATCGAATATTGAAGGAGAATTAGTAGAAAAAATTCAGGAGTCTAGAAATAGTCAAAATGGACTAATTATAAATGCAGGTGGTTATACTCATACTTCAGTGGCGATACATGATGCGCTTAAAATAATTAAAATTCCAATAATTGAATTGCATATAAGCAATATATATAATAGAGAGGATTTCAGGCATAAGTCACTTATAAGCAAAGTTGCTAATGGTATTATTTGTGGTTTTGGATTAGAAGGTTATATTATGGCTTTAGATGCTATGAAATTATATACAAGAAAATGAAAATAGATAAAAAATTAATAAAAGAGTTAGTTGAAAATCTAAAAGAATTTAATTTAACCGAGTTAGAATATCAAGACGGTCAGACAAAGATTAAAGTATCAAAAGCCTCTAAAAACATAGAGCAATCTAAAACTGGCGCAGTCGTTTCACCTAATAAAGCTGTACTAAATGTAAACGATGACACAAATGGTATAAGAGTTAAATCACCGATAATAGGTACCGCATATTTAGCTCCTGAACCGGGTGCCAAAAAATTTGTTAAAGTTGGCGATAAAATTAAAAAAGGTCAAACTGTTATGATCGTTGAAGCTATGAAAACT
>CACFUE010000022.1 GCA_902569465.1 uncultured Pelagibacteraceae bacterium
GACCACTGAATTTAGAGGATTTTAATGAGATAATAAAAATAATTAACTCTTTATGAAACTTAAAATAATTTTTTCAATAATTCTATTAAACGTTTACTTTTTTGTTTCATCAAATGAGATTGTAGATGAAAGTAAAATTCATAAAAATATTAGATGCTTAGTTTGCCAGGGCCAATCAATATCTGACTCTAACTCAGATTTTGCAATAACATTGAAAATGGTTGTTAAAGATTTAATTAAACAAGGAAAAACGGAGGAGGAAATTTACAGTTTTTTATCAGAGAAGTATGGAGATTGGATACTTTATAAACCCAAATTTAATATACAAAATTTTTTACTATGGGTATTTCCCTATCTTGTTTTGGCTTTAGGTGGGATAATTATTGTTTTTTTACTAAAAAAAAGGTCAAAAAAAATATAAATTGCTAACTGTACATACTAACCATTTAGTTGTATTTTTCTTTAATGAAATTAAAATCAGTAATCGCAGTCTTAGTAATATTATTTACTAGTTCACCAGTATTCTCTGAACAGAGTGACGTAGATATATCCTTTTATACAGGGACTTTTGATGTGATTGATAAAGAAGGAGATGATCAAACTAATTTAATTGGAATTGAGCATAAAAATCCAAATTTATTTCGAGATACAGTCTTTGGGAAATTTAAACCTATTACTGGTGCTTTTATCACTGGTGACAGCTCTATATATTTATATACTGGGATTGAAGGACAATATCAAATGGGACCTCTGAAAATTTTACCAAGTTTTACTCCTGGTTATTATGAGAAAGGTGATGGAAAAGATTTAGGAAGTGTTTTAGAATTTAAAAGTGAGATTAAAGTTGGTTTAGATATCTTTGAAAATTCAAAATTGAGTTATAGTTATAGTCATATCTCAAATAATGATTGGGGAGATACAAACCCAGGCACAGATAATCAGCAAATTACTTTTTCAAAAAATTTTTAATAACAATGAATTTAAATGATTGTTATAATTTTGAAGATTTTAGAAGATTAGCCAAGCGAAATCTACCTGCTCCGATATTTCACTATATTGATGGCGGCTCCGATGATGAAACTACATTAAAGAGAAATACAGAGTCTTTTTTAAAATGCGATTTAGTACCAAATATTTTAGCTAGCGTTGGAGAGCCTGATCTTTCAACTACAGTTTTTGGACAAAAAATAGATTTACCTCTATTTTTGGCACCGACCGCAATGCAAAGGCTTTACCATCACGATGGAGATAAAGCTTCAGCAAGAGCAGCAGAAAAATTTGGAACTTTTTACAGCATGTCTACTATGGCAACATCCTCAATTGAAGAAATAGCAAATGTTTCAGGAGGACCTAAAATGTTCCAACTTTACATTCATAAAGACCAAGGTTTAACTGATAACTTAATTGATAGATGCAAAAGTTCTGGATTTAAAGCAATGTGTCTAACAGTAGATACTGTTGTTGCAGGAAATCGAGAGAGGGATCATAGATGGGGATTTACTACACCACCAAAACTTACTTTAAAAAGTCTTTTTAGTTTTGCCACACACCCTAAATGGGCATTTAATTATTTAACTCATGAAAAATTTCAATTAGCTAATGTCTCTCACTGGACAAAAAAAGGATCAAGCATTGCTAAAGGGGTAATGGAATATATTAATGAACAATATGATCCAGCTATGAGCTGGAAAGACGCAGAGTATGTTATCAAAAAATGGGGCGGTCCATTTGCACTCAAAGGTGTAATGTCTGTAGAGGATGCAAAGAGGGCACTCGAAATCGGAGCGTCAGCAATAATGCTGTCTAATCACGGAGGGAGACAATTAGATGGTTCAAGATCACCCTTTGATCAACTTCCAGCAATTGTTGATGCAGTTGGTGGAAAATTAGAAATTATATTAGATGGTGGTATTAGAAGAGGAACACATATTTTAAAAGCACTTTCTCTTGGAGCTACTGCTTGTAGTTTTGGAAAAGGGTTTTTATTCGCTTTAGGCGCGGGTGGTCAAAAAGGGGTAGAGCAGATTTTGTCAAGGATGAGAGATGAGATCAGAAGAGATATGATTTTACTAGGATGTAGAAGCATAAAAGAGCTAAATAAAACAAAAATTGCGTACAGGTGATGCAAAAAAACTAGTTTTCAAAAGTGATAATAAATATTAGGTTTAAAATATGAAATTAGCAAAAAATTTAGAAAGACTTGGAACAGAAACTGCTTTTAGCGTCTTGGCTGAAGCTAAGAAACTCGAAGCCCAAGGAAAGGAAATGATACACTTGGGTTTAGGTCAACCGGATTTTATGACGCCCCAACATATTATGGACGCAGCAAAAAAAGCTATTGATGATGGACATCATGGATATGTCTTAGCGAATGGAATTGCTGAATGTAGGCAAGCAGTCTCGAGAAAAATTAAAAGTTTATATAAAAAAGAAGTTAGTCCTGAGCGGATAATGATTATGCCAGGTGGTAAACCCACAATGTACTTTGCTATACAAATGATTGGCGAACCCGGCGCTGAGATAGTTCATCCAACCCCTGGTTTTCCAATCTATGAGTCCATGATTAATTATACAGGCGCTAAAGCAGTACCTTATGATTTAACAAAAGAGAAAGATTTAAAATTTGATCCAGAAAAAATTTTATCTTTAATAACGGATAAAACTCGTCTTGTGATTTTAATTAATCCTAACAATCCCACTGGCAGTTTTGTGGAAAAACCAGCAATTGATTTTCTTGCTGAGGGGTTAAAGAAACATCCGCATGTCACAATACTTAGCGATGAAATTTACAGTAGACAAATTTTTGATGGCAAAGAAATGCCAACTTTTTTTAATTATCCTGATTTACAGGACAGATTAATAGTTTTAGATGGATGGAGTAAGGCTTATTCCATGACTGGCTGGAGAATGGGCTGGAGCGTTTGGCCAGAAAAATTAATTCCTCATGTAACTAAATTAGCTATTAACAGTTTTTCTTGTGTGAATGCTCCTTCACAGTTTGCTGGAATAGCAGCATTAGATGGTCCAGATGATTCTATTCATCATATGATGGAAAAATTTGATCAAAGAAGAAAATTAATTCATAAAGGATTAAATGATTTACCTGGCGTTGAATGTAGTATGCCGGGTGGTGCGTTTTATGCTTTTCCGAATGTAAAGGGAACTGGTATGAGCGGAAGTGAATTTTCAAAGAAATGCATGCATGAGGCAGGTGTGGCAATTGTTCCGGGAACAGCTTTTGGCAAAACATCAGTGGATTATGTACGTTTTAGCTTCGCTGCATCAAGGGATAACATTCAAAAAGCACTAGATAAAATATCTAAAATGCTTAAGTAGGATTGATTATGAGTAGTTTACAAATGCCAAAAGTTGATGATGCAATTATGTCAAAAAAAGACAAAATTGCTTCAGAACTCCGTGGAATAATAAATTCAAAAAACGTTCTTTCGAGTCCTGATGAATTAAGACCTTTTGAAACTGATGGTTTAACAGCTTATAGACAAATGCCTCTTTTAGTAGTTATGCCTGAGACTGTAGAAGAAGTTAGTCAAATTTTAAAATACTGTAACGAGAATAAAATTAAAGTAGTACCAAGAGGAGCTGGGACAGGTTTATCTGGTGGTTCGATGCCTTTGGAAGATTGTGTTTTAATTGCCATGGGTAAATTTAATAAAATTATTGAAATTGATTATGAAAATAGATGTGTAGTCACACAACCTTGCGTTACAAATTTAGCAATTACTCAAGCTGTCCAGGACAAAGGTTTTTATTACGCTCCAGATCCATCAAGTCAAATTGCATGTTCTATCGGCGGAAATGTTGCTGAAAACTCTGGCGGAGTTCACTCGCTTAAATACGGCGCTACTACAAATAATCTTTTGGGAATAGAAGTGGTCCTAATGGATGGAACCATAACTAGGTTTGGTGGGAAAGCAATGGATGCAGAAGGATACGATTTCTTAGGCTTAATGACAGGTTCAGAGGGTTTGCTAGGTGTTATAACAGAGGTAACTGTAAAAATTTTAAAATCTCCTGAAGTTGTTAAAGCAGCTTTAGTGGGCTTCCCTTCAATTGAAGATGCAGGAAACTGTGTTGCACAAATAATAGCAGAGGGATGTATTCCAGCAGGTATGGAAATAATGGATAAAGCTTTAACAAAAGCAACGAATGATTATTCCAAAGCAGGTTATCCAACTGACGCTGAAGCAATGATGATTATAGAATTTGATGGAACTGAACATGAAGTTGAGGCTTATATTCATAAGGCAAAAGAAATTGCTGAAAAAAATAATTCTTCAAGTTTAAAAATTAGCAAATCAAATGAAGAAAGACTAAAATTTTGGGCTGGTAGAAAAGCAGCTTTTCCAGCTTGTGGAGTTCTAGCTCCTGATTACATGTGTATGGACGGTTCAATTCCCAGAGGAAAGCTCGCTGAGGTTTTAAATGAGATCTCAAGGTTGTCTAAAAAATATAACCTGCCTGTAGCTAATGCATTTCATGCGGGAGATGGAAACCTTCATCCCTTAATAATGTTTGATGCAAATGATAAAGAGTCTTTAAGAAAATGTGAGGAATTTGGAGCTGATATTTTAAAGTATTGCGTTAAAGTTGGTGGTGCGCTTACAGGTGAACACGGAGTAGGTATTGAGAAGAGAGAATTAATGTGCGAGGCATTCAATGATAAAGATATACAGCAACAATTAACCATTAAAGTGGCTTTAGATCCTAATTCACTATTAAATCCAGGAAAAGTTTATCCAATACTTAGAAAATGTGCTGAGGAAGGAAGAGTTCATGTCCATGGAGGAAAAACAAAATTCCCAGACATCCCTAGATTTTAATCAAAACATTTTTAAACCGTCTTCTAGAGAGGAAATAGTTGAGATAGTTAAAAATTGTTATAGAAAAAATATTCCTTTAGAGATCAATGGTTTAAAATCAAAAAATAACATTGGAAGAAATTTCCAATCCGAAAAAACCCTCGATCTTTCTGATTATAGAGGCATAATCGATTATAAACCTGAGGAGCTTTATATTAAAGTTAAAGCTGGTACACCACTAAAAGAAATAGTTGAAGAACTTGATAAAAATAATCAACAGCTAGCATTTGAACCAAATGATTTTGGTTATATATTTTCTGGTGAAAGTAACAGTGGATCTATTGGTGGGGTTGTATCATGTAATTTTGCCGGATCGAGAAGATTTAAAGTCGGTAGTGTTCGAGATCATATACTTGGTTTTCAAGGTATAAATGGGAAAGGCGAAACTATTAAATCAGGTGGAACAGTAGTTAAAAATGTTACTGGTTATGATTTAAGTAAATTAATTTCAGGATCTTTTGGGACACTCACGATATTAACTGAGCTTTCAATAAAGGTATTACCAAAACCAGAAACAAGTAAATCTTTAATAATAAAGAACCCTCATCTCAAAAAAGCATTAGACTATCTTGGAAAAGGTTTATCATCTTCTACTGATCCATCAGGTGGAGTATTTTATCCAGAGTATTTTGGAAGAAATTTTATTTTAAATGATCTTACACACGATGGCGGTTTAACAGCTATTAGAATTGAGGGCCCAATAAACTCTGTAGATCAAAGATTAAATAGACTGTCGAAAGAATTAAGTCTCTTATCACAAGAGTTCTCAATTTTAGATAATGAACAAAGTAATATTTTTTGGGTCAGAACAAAAAATTTGGAGGTTTTTAATAGTTTAAAAAGTAACTTATTAAGAATTGTTGTTCCAATAAGTGAGACTTTACAAGTTATACAAAAATTCAAAAATTATGAGATAAAATATTTTATTGACTGGGGAGGAAGCTTAATTTGGTCTTCGTTTGATCAATTAAACACTAAAATACTTGAGGAAATTAAAAATATAGTAAAAAAACATCAGGGCTACATTACATTGATTAAAGTAGAGGAAGACCTCAAAGCCTCTGCTGATATTTTTACAATAGATCCAATTAAGTATAAAATAAGTGAAAAAATTAAAAAGAGTTTTGACCCTAAAAGAATTTTTAACCCGGGAAAAATGTACACAGGAATTTAAATGCAAACATCATTTACTGAAAAACAACTTCAAGACAAAGACAATAAAACCAGCGAAACAATAATTAGAAAATGTGTTCACTGTGGAATGTGTAATGCCACTTGTCCTACTTATGGAATTAATGGTGAGGAATTGGAAGGACCACGGGGAAGAATATATCTTATTAAAGATATGTTGGAAAATAAAAAACCAGCTACTAAAGAAATAGCGAAACATATAGACAGTTGTTTATCCTGTTACTCGTGCATGACCACATGTCCATCGGGAGTTAATTATATGCATTTAATTGACCATGGAAGAAATTATGTAGAAGAAACCTATAAAAGACCTTTTCTAGATAGATTATTTAGAAATATTCTTTCGTTCGTCCTACCAAGACCAAACATATTTTTAGTAATGGCTTGGTCTTCTAAAATTATAAAACCATTTAGTTTTTTATTTCCAAAATTTTTGAGAAATGCATTGAACTTGATGCCTGATAAAATTCCTGGAAAGCAACTAAAAGAAAAGAAGGTTTACGAGGTCAAAAAAGGTAAAAAAGTTTCAAGAGTAGCTTTATTGACTGGATGTGTTCAAAGAGTCATATCACCTGAAATAAACGAGTCTACCATTAGACTTTTAAATAGACACAATGTCGAAGTTGTTGTTATGCCAGACATACATTGCTGTGGATCTTTGAATCATCATTTAGGTAAACAAAAATTAGCTCATGAATCTTTTAAAAACAATATTAACAGTTGGCATGACGAATATCTTAAGAATGGTTTAGACGCTATAATAAGTAATACATCAGGCTGTGGTACAACTTTAAAAGATTACGGGCATATTTTTAAAAATGACAAAGATTTAAAAAAAAAAGCCAAAAAAATTTCTGAACTAACAAAAGATATTACCGAGTATTTAGACGAGAATCTAAAACTGAATATAAATCTTAATTCAGAAAAAAAATATAAAATTGCATATCATTCAGCCTGTTCTATGCAACATGGACAAAAAG
>CACFUE010000023.1 GCA_902569465.1 uncultured Pelagibacteraceae bacterium
ATTAAAAAGTAAAAATGTCAATAAGATTATAATTTGGGCGATTAGCAAAAAAGAAAATTCTATATTTGCGCTACTTATATTTATATAAGTTAAAATAGTGTTTATTATTATCAAGTTAATTGCTAATAAACCATTGAATCCATCAATTAAATTTGCGCCATTAATAACAAATAAAAAACATAAAAGCACAAACGCAGATGAGATCAATTGATTATTTTTTATTAAAGATAAAAAAGGAATATCAATATTTAAGATTTTGATATCTGAAATATAGATAATAGAAAAAAGAAGAATAACCATTATTAACAGCCTCCTAGACGGAGTGATGTTGATTTTCAGATCGTCCAAAAAACCAATAAGAAACATAAAAATACTTATAAATATATATTCATATAAGAGCTCGGAATATAGCAAATAGTATATTCCAAAAAAAATTAGCAATGAAATTATAGTAGCAATGCCCCCGCTTCTTGTAACAGGAAATTTATGAAATGCTTGAGGCTTATTGAAGTCTTTATCTAATAATATACCCTCTCTAATTTTATGTGAAATTTTACTTGTAATTAGAAAAATAAAAAAACTTATTAAAGCAAAAATAGAAAGAAAACTTGCTTCTATAGACTCCGTTCCCATTAAATTTTAAAACCTTTATTATTTTTTTTAAAAATATAAATACCTAAAAGTATTATAACTAATGATATTAAAACTCTCCATGTTATAATTTCATCCATTATAAAATACCCAAATATAACTCCAAATATTGGGATTAAATAAGCAACTTGTGTTTGAAAGACCAAACCGTTTACCGTAAGAATCCTAAATCTGATTAACCAAGCAAATCCAGTAGCAACAACTCCTAAGTAAAGTAACGATAAAGTAGATAAAATAGTTGGACTGGAACTCCACGGACTTTCAAATATTAATGAAAAAGGTAATAAAAAGATTACAGACCACAATGTGGTAGATGTAGTAACATTTTCGTTTTTTTTATTTTTAAGTTTCAAAGTTAATAAACCACCTATACAATAAAAAGTAGATCCTAAAATTGTGATAAGTGCATAAATAATATTACCTTCATTAATGACAACTTTATCGAAAAAAAGTAATACAATACCTGAAAATCCAATTATAACTCCTATAGATTTTCCATAAGAAAGTTTTTCGTCTTTAGTAAATATATGTGCTAAAATAGATCCGCTTAAAGGCGTGGTGCTCATCAATATTGCTGCAAGATAACTATTTATTTTAGCAGTCCCTATAGCTATTAAAACAAAAGGTATAGAAATATTACATAATCCAATTATAGCGTACCACTTCCAGTTTTTGCTAAAGGCTTCAATTTTGATTTCTTTAAATTTACAAAGTATTATTAAAGGAACACTCGCAAAAATTACCCTTACCAAGGCAAGTGTAATTGGCTCGTAAGAATAAGTTGCTATTTTGATATTAAAAAATGATGAACCCCAAATTATTGCTAATAAAAATAATAAAGTCAAATCAATGCTATTAGCTTCTCTCATATCAAGTTTAAATTGTACGTATGTGATAATTGCATAGCTGGTATATATATTTAATTATACTCTAAAAGACCCTCTTATATATGTTCGGGTGAAATTTAAAAACTATAATATTGCGTTAAAGGAGCAAAATGAGTTCAAAAAATGTTTTAAAGCTTATGAAAGATAAGCAAGTAGAATTTGTTGATTTAAGATTTACAGACCCAAAAGGTAAGTTACAGCATTTAACAATGGACTCAACAGTTGTTGACGAAGATATGTTGGACAACGGTGTTTTTTTTGACGGTTCATCAATAGCCGGATGGAAGGCAATTAATGAGTCGGATATGATTTTAAAACCTGACTTAGACAGACCAATTATTGATCCATTTAACTCACACACTACATTGAACATATTTTGCGATATTTTAGATGCAGTAAAAAAAGATCCTTATGAAAGAGATCCTAGAGGCACAGCAAAAAAAGCCGAAGCTTATCTAAAGAAAACAGGTATCGGAGATAAATCTTATTTTGGACCTGAGCCTGAATTTTTTGTTTTTGACGATGTAAAATTCAAAAATGATATGAATGAAACAAGTTTTAGTATCGACAGTTCGGAAGGACCTTACAATACTGGTAAAGAGTATGAGAATGGAAACATGGGACATAGACCAGGAATTAAGGGTGGCTATTTTCCAGTTCCTCCAGTTGATAGCGCTCAAGATATGAGAGGTGAATACCTTAAAGCTTTAAAAGATATGGGAGTGAAAGTAGAGAAACATCACCATGAGGTTGCGCCAAGTCAACACGAATTAGGTATGTACTTTGGAACATTAACTAATCAAGCAGATAACGTACAGCTATACAAGTATGCTGTGCAAATGGTTACTCATTCTTTTGGTAAAACAGCAACATTTATGCCTAAGCCCGTAAAAGGTGATAATGGCTCAGGAATGCATTGCCACCAATCAATATGGAAAGGTAACACCCCATTGTTTATGGGAAAAGAATATGCAGGCTTATCAAAAAATGCTCTTTATTATATCGGAGGAATTCTGAAACATGCGAGAGCAATTAATGCTTTTGCCAACGCCACGACAAATAGTTACAAAAGATTAATACCTGGATTTGAAGCACCTGTGATTTTGGCATACTCTGCGAGAAATAGATCAGCATCATGTAGAATACCAGTTATAATGAACCCAAAAGCAGCCAGAATGGAAATTAGATTCCCTGATGCTGCGGGAAATCCATATTTAACATTTGCATCAATGTTAATGGCAGGTATTGATGGAATTAAAAATAAAATAGACCCTGGCAAACCTTTTGATCAAGATTTATACTCTTTATCTGAGAACGAGGTAAAAAAGTTACCAACTGTATGTGGATCTTTAAGAGAAGCAATGCAAAATTTAGATAAAGATAGAAAATTTTTAACGGAAGGTGGCGTTTTTACTGATGACCAAATAGATGCTTATATAGAATTAAAATTTCAAGAAATTTACAATTTTGAACATACACCTCATCCAATAGAATTTGAAATGTATTATAGTGGTTAAGTTTTAAAAGACTCTCCGCACCCGCAACGCTCTGTCTCATTTGGATTTTTAAAAACAAATTGCGATGAAAATTTTTCCTCTTTATAATCCATTTCAGTCCCTAACAAATAAATAATTGCATTAGGATCAATGAACACTTTAACTCCTTTATCTTCAATTACCTCCTCATTAGGCTTAATTTCTTTAGCATATTCCATTACATAAGACATACCAGCACATCCACCTGATTTCACACCTATCCTAACCCCAATAGCCGAGTTTTCAGCTCTAGACATTATCTTTTTTATTCTCTCTGCCGCGTTGTTGCTTAATGTAATTACCTGCTCACTCATAAATTTAATTCTAATTTAGCTGCTTCTGACATTTTTTCTTTTGTCCATGGTGGATCCCAAACTAGTTTCAAATCAACATCCTTTATTCCAGTAATTTTTAATATATTCTCTTTCACTGAATTAGGCAAACTTTCAGCAACAGGGCAATTTGGAGAAGTTAACGTCATTTCTATAAACACTTTTTTATCCTCATTAACTTCGATTTTATAAATCAAGCCTAATTCAAAAATATTTACTGGAATCTCAGGATCATAAATTTTTTTTATTTCAGATATTATTTTTTCTTTTAGATCATCCATTTATTTTAAGCCTTCTTTTCTAAAGCTGATAAAAGTGTATGCCAAGCCATTGTTGCACATTTTATTCTCATTGGAAATTCTTGAACACCTGATAAAGATGAAATAGTAGTTATTTGATCTTCTGTTAGGCTATTTAAAGTAATCTTTGTTTTACTTTTAATCATGTTTAAAAAATCGTCAGTTACTTTCTTTGAAAATTGTATATTTCTTCCTTTTAAAATATCTGTAAGAATTGATGCTGAAGCTAGAGATATTGCACATCCCTCACCCTCAAAACTTAAACCAGAAATATTTTCATTTTCATCTAACTTAAGAAAAATATGAACTTTGTCTCCACATAAAGGGTTATGTGCTTTTGCATCATGATTGTATCCATTGCATTTTCCCATGTTTCTTGGATTTTTTGCATGGTCTAAAATAATTTCTTGATATAGTTCTTTCAATTCCATTTATATCTGAAAAACCTTTTTACATTTGTTAATTGACTCGCATAAAACATCAATATCCTCTTTATCATTATAAACTCCTATAGAGGCCCTCGCTGATGCAGGGATTCCAAGTTTATCATGTAAAATTTGACAACAGTGATGGCCTGCTCTAATAGCTACGCCATCATCATCTAAAATTGTTGCAATATCATGAGGATGAATTCCTTTAATTGTAAAAGACATTATTGAGGCTCTATTTTTCGGATTGCCAATAATTTTCACAGAATTATTTTTTTTTAATTTTTCTAATCCGTACTCTAAAACTTTATTTTCATATTCCTCTATTTTTTTAATACCTAGATCTTGAACAAATTTTATTGATTTTGCGAAAGCAACTACCTCAGCGGTCTGCATTGTTCCAGCCTCAAATCTTGTGGGTGAGTCTGCATAGGTTATTTCATCTTTTTTTACTTCACTTATCATTCCACCGCCCCCTTGATACGGCGGCAACTCATCAACCCATTTTTTTTTTGCATAAAGTATTCCAAGACCATTTGGACCATACATTTTATGACACGATATTGCGTAAAAATCGCATTCTAAATCTTGGACATCGAGAAAAGAGTGAGGTGCGCCCTGAGTTCCATCAATTAAAACAGGAATGTTTTTTGATTTAGCCAATTCAATGATTTTTTTCACAGGCATGATTGTGCCAGTAACATTTGAGATATGAGTGAAAGCTATTAATTTAGTTTTTTCAGTAATTTTTTTTTTAAATTCATTAACTCCTATTTCACCATTTTCATCAACTGCAGCAAATTTAATTATTGCCCCTTTCTTTTTTCTTAAATAATGCCATGGGACATAATTCGAATGGTGTTCAAGTTCTGTTATAAGAATTTCATCACCAGATTTAATAAATTTATCACCATAAGAACTAGCTACTAAGTTTATTGCTTCAGTTGCGCCTTTTGTAAAAATTATTTCTTCTCTGTGTTTAGCATTGACGTAAGACTTGACTATATCTCTAGTTTCTTCAAATTTATTTGTAGCTTTGACTGCAAGTGTATGTACGCTTCTACCAACATTAGAAAATTCTGTTTCATAAAATCTTGAAATTTCATCAATTACTAATTTTGGTTTTTGAGAAGAGTTAGCACTATCAAGATAAATTAAAGGTTTACCTTTTATTTTTTGTTTAAATATTGGAAATTTTGATTTTATATTATTAAATTCCATTTATCTGTTCCTCTATGCTTTTTTCAAGAAATTTTTTAATTTTTTGATCAGATATATTTTCAAATATTTCATTTAAAAATCCATTTATTAATAATTTTTTTGCTTTTGGTAGTTCTATTCCTCTTGTTCTTAAGTAATGAATAGCTTCTTCATCAATGCTTCCTGAGGAAGATCCATGTGAACATTTTACATCATCAGCGTATATCTCCAATTCAGGTTTAGCACTAAATGAGGCTAAATCGTCTAAAATAAGAGCTTTACTTAATTGATAAGCATCAGTTTTTTGAGCAATATCTTTTACATATATTTTTCCCTGATAAATCCCGTTGCTATCTTTTTCTAGAACTTTTTTAATTTTTTGAAAGCTTTTACAATTAGGCGCTAAGTGGTTTATTTGAGTTTTAATTTCCTGATGTTCTTCCTGACCCAAACTTAATCCGGACAAGACAAAGCAACTACTATTTTCTTTTCTTAAGTTCACGTTTATTTCAATTTTATTAAACTTTAATCCAGAACTTAATATAAAATTTTGGTAACTTGAGTTATTATCTTGAGATCCAGATATATTCCTATAAAAGAATCCGTTATTTTTCAATTTTTGAATATTGTAGCTTTTCAAAATAGCATCTTTAGCAATATCTATCTCTTCAAATGTATTTTTTATAAACTTATTTTTTTCGCAAGAATTATATTCAATTAATGTAAGTTCAGAGTTTTGATTTAGTTTAATCTTATTTGAACTATTTATAATTTTATTATTAAGATTTGAAGTAAAATAGTTGTAAATTATTATTGGTTTTTTACATTTGTAATTTTCACTTATTTCTAAATCAAATCCGCCCAATGATAAAGCTTTGTTAAGAAAATAAAGATTATTTTTCGACTGGACATTTAGTTCCTCAAAATTATCGAAGTTTTTGATCTTCACTTTTTCTTTATTTTCAAATTTTAGATCACATAGCTTAAATAATCCATTTACTAGGAGGATATAATTGTGATCAAAATCT
>CACFUE010000024.1 GCA_902569465.1 uncultured Pelagibacteraceae bacterium
TATTTTCAACTTTACTTGGGGAAATGTTATCTCCGCCAAGATTTACGATAATATCTTTTTTTCTATCGGTTATTTTTAAATAATTATTATTATCAAGTTCTCCAATATCTCCAGTGTAGAGCCACCCGTCTTTAATTACTTTTTCTGTCTCCTCTTTCAAATTCCAATATCCCAACATAACGTTTTCACCCTTTATAAGAATTTCTCCATCTTCTGCTATTTTGACTATATTGGTTCTAAAAGGAGGTCCGACTGATTCGACCTTGACTAAATCTGGTAAATTACAGCTTACAACTGGAGAAGCTTCAGTTAAGCCATATCCTTGAAGTGTAGGTAAACCAACAGCATTTAAAAATTCTCCAATATTTTGATCTAAAGCCCCTCCCCCAGATACAAAGGCTTGAAGATTACCACCAAATTGATTTCTAATTTTTTTTCTCACTAATTTTTCACATAAAAAATTCGTGATTTTTTCACCAAATTTCAATTCCTCTTTTTTGAGTATTTTTTTACCCAGATACAAAGTGTAATTTATAAGTTTTCTTTTCAATCCTGATTGCTTTTCAAAATTCATATTTATTTTAGTAAAAAGGTTTTGATAAAATCTTGGAACAGCCGTCATGATTGTAGGTTTTGCGACTCCCATATTGGAAATGAGCTTTTCTAAACTTTCGGCGTAAAAAACTTTTGCTCCAATTATAATTTGTATAAATTGAACTGTATGTTCGTAAGAGTGTGATAAAGGCAGCCAAGTCAAAAATATTGGATCTTTTTTTTTAGTTAAAGTTTCCAATAATTCAACCGCACCTTCACAATTAGACAAAATACCACCATGACTTAAAACAACTCCTTTAGGATTTCCCGATGTGCCCGATGTATAAATTATACAAGCAGGCATATTTCTTTTTAAATCTTTATTTACTATTTTTTTGTTGATTTTTTCATCTAAAATTTCTTTAATTAATAAACTATTGAAGTCTATTTTTTCAAAAGATATTATTTTTTTAACATCATCATTAATAAATTTTTCGATTTTATTAAATTGATCTTGATTTGAGACAAATATTAATGAAGGTTTACAATCATTTAAAATATACTCATAATCACCCGCAGAATAAGTTGTAAAAATAGGAACTGAAATTCCGCCAGCATTCATAATAGCGATATCGGTCATTAACCAATACGGTCTATTCTCAGAAAGTATTAAACATCTATCACCTTGTTTTATTAATGACTTAATTTTTGATGTAAGTTTATAAATTCTTTCAGTAATATCTTCCCAATTATAAGTTCGTTTATCTGGTTTTAACCATTTTAAGAACGGTCTTTTACCCTCAACTTCTTCTGCTTTTTTGAAATAAAGTTCAACTAAGCTATTTAATTTACTTATATCCATAACTTGGTGGGCGAAGAGAGACTCGAACTCTCAAGGTATTGCTACCACCGGATTTTGAGTCCGGCGCGTCTACCAGTTCCACCATTCGCCCTTTTTTTAGATAATCTAATTGATTTTTCTTACTATGAGAACAAAAATAATAGAGGTACAAAACATTACTAAAGCATAGGCTGCTGTTGGTACCATAAATACAATATCATCAAATAATTGTGTAGTTACAAACACTGCTAAAGTTCCATTTTGTAGGCCACATTCCAATGAAATACATTTTCTTTGTGCTATTCCTGATGTCCAAAATTTTGCTACATAATATCCAACAAAAATCATTGTCATGTTTAAAATGAAAGCTATCAACCCTGCTCTAGTAATATAAGAAACAATTCTGTCCCATTCCTCTACCCAAATTGCAATAAATACTACTAAAAATAAAATTACTGATAATCTTTGAATAATCAGAGTTTTGGAAATAATAAAATTAGTCATTAAACTTCTAATAATCATTCCAAAAATAACAGGAACAGTTACTACAAAGAACATTTTCATTGCTATGTTTAGCATTGATATATTTTTTGCTGTCTCAATCCCTAAAAATTCAGCCGAATTAAAGACTATAAATGGAACAATGAAAATACTTAATAAACTGACAATCGCTGTCAAACTGACTGATAAAGCTACATCTCCATCTGCAAACTTAGTAAGGATATTTGAAGTAACACCACCTGGGGCAGCGGCTATTACCATAACTCCTAAAGCTATTTCTGGTGGAAGTGAAATAATATTAATTAAAATAAAAGCAATTATTGGAAGCAAAATAACCTGACATAAAAAACCAACGAAAAAATCTCTTGGATTTTTTAAAACCCTTGTAAAATCACCAATCGTTAAGCCAAGACCTAAACCGAACATTATTATGGCAAGACAAACGGGTGCTATTGTAGTTACGATTTCCATAATTTTGTAAGTTCCTATTCTACTTTGAATGAAGAATTTTTCATGAGGTCGAAAATTACAGTTACAAAACCAGCTTTATGCTTTTGGTTATGCATATAATTTTGTTCGAAAGATTTGATATTTTTAGGAGATGGTAAAAGCATATATTCTAGCTTTTTATTTTTCGTGACTAATTTTTGTTTTAAAAGGTATTTTAATTTTCTAATCACTGTAGCTCTTGGGATTGTCGAAATTTCTGAGATAGAAGAGGCGTTAATTCCATTTTTAGGAGTATGCCTTAAAAGGTGTAAATATAAGTCTGCGTAAGT
The DNA here is from genome assembly GCA_902569465.1 of uncultured Pelagibacteraceae bacterium. GTDB lineage: Bacteria > Pseudomonadota > Alphaproteobacteria > Pelagibacterales > Pelagibacteraceae > Pelagilacustribacter. Next base: position 2,656 of record CACFUE010000024.1, read on the forward strand.
TCTAGGATCCTCAACAACTTTACTTTTTACTTGTTTTGAATAGTCTGTAAATTGTGAGATACCAATTGCACCCCATACATTCCAAGTTTCTAAGTCACCAAAAAAGGATCTATGTCTAACTAAAAAAGGAATTTGCATCCTAAACCAATGTTGCCAGCATATTGTAAAATATTTATCAATAAAAGCTTCTATTTCCTCTTTAGAATACGCTCTTCCAAACCAAGGTTCCTTTGCAAGAATTTGACTAGTTTTTTCTAAAAAATTAGCCATGAATCTTTTTGAATTAGCTGGTCTTTGAAGCTCAGTAATCTTTCTATTAAAATAAATTGCTTTTCCTTTTCTAAATATAATATTTTCATTTTGTAAAAAATTTACTTTTCTTCTTATAGTTTCCTTCGGAATATTTAATTCTTTTGAAATTTCAATTAAGTTGATTTTATCAATTAAAAGTTCATTTTTGTCATAAAATTCTGTGTAGGACAAATATTGAAAACGATCTGAATATTTTTGAAATACAGTATTAATCAGATAAACTAGAATTAAATAACTATCATAATCTTTAAAGGTACTATAAGCATTGTTGCACCATGATTGTTGTAATTTAAACCATAGAGTTACCGTTTCATTAGAATGACTAGATAAAACATCATAAACCTCATCAGTATTTAATGTATTAAAAATTTTGTTTTCAAAAGATGGTTTCTTTTTTAAAGGCTCGAATATTTTAACAGTTTTTAAATCTATTGGCTTCGACATTTATTTTTTCCACGTTACGCTTTGATTAATTAAAATGGCCATCAAAATCCAAATAATAAATATTCCTTCTGGTGAAAAACCGTAATCAGCACCAAACATTCCTGCAACTATAACGATTGAATAAATAGCAACTGTAGATAATATTAAACTTGCCAGATACCTTAGGATTGTGCATTTTAAATTCATGATCTTAAAAAAATTATACGATAGATGCGTCGAGCTTGCTAGACATAAATTTTCAAAGCCTTTATTAGGTTTTGTTGCATTTATCGAAAGTTTCTTTTTTCCGGTTCCGCCTGATTTAATGATTGTTCCAATGGTAGTAGCAAAAAGAGAGGATTATCTTAAAATATTTCTCATCGCTACGACGGGCTCTGTTTTAGGAGGCTTGTTTGGATATATGCTTGGAGTTTTCTTTTTAGATGCATCGATGGTCATTATTGAATTTTATGGTTATGAGGAAAAAGTTTTTGAGATGCAAGATAAAATGTCTACAAAAGGTGGATTCTTAGCTTGGCTTGGAATTATGTTTTTAGCTGGTTTTACCCCTCTTCCTTTTAAAGTTTTTACAATTACGAGTGGAGTGATTGCCTATAATCTTCCAGTATTTTTCTTTATATGTTTATTTACCAGAGGGCTACGATTTTTCTTAGTTTCATATTTAACTTTTCTTTTTGGAAAAAAATTTGGCGACTTCATTGAAAAAAGAGGCGCACTATGGTTTACTATGACAGGAATCTTTATTGTAGTTTTAGCTGTCGTCCTTTATATAATTTTCACTTAATGTTAAATAATAATAGGTTAATTTTAAATAGTATATTGGCTTTTAGTTTTTTATCTTTAGCTATAGCTTATATCATTCAATACATATTAGGACATGAACCTTGTAATTTATGCCTAATTGAAAGAATTCCTTATTTAGCCTCTTTAATACTCCTTTCGCTAATATTTATAATCAATAAGTTTGAAAAATTTATTTCTGGTATTGTGCTATTATTTTTTATTTTTGGTACAGTGGTTTCTTTTTACCATGTAGGGATTGAACAAGGATTTTTTAGTGAGTCTTTTGTGTGCGATTTGGGTTCATCTGGTGAAGATATTTCTAAAGAAGATTTGCTAAAACAACTTCAAAATAAAACTCCAATAAGCTGCAAAGACGTAACTTTTAGGTTTTTTGGACTTTCTCTTGCTACAATAAATACAGTTATATCAATACTGTTAAGTGGTATTATGATAAAAGTAATCAAAAATTATGGAAAAAACTAATAAAAAAACTTTAGAAGAAATTATAAGAGTAGATCATGCTGGGGAACGTGGTGCTATTAAAATTTACGAAGGTCAGCTACTTGCTCTAAAAACTTTCAAACAAAATGCTTCTTTAAAAAGAAAAATTGAAGAAATGAAAGAGCACGAAAGAGAGCATTACGAATACTTTGATAACGAAATTAGAAAGAGAAATATACAGCCAACTAAACTTTTACCTCTCTGGGACTTAATGGGAGTAACTCTAGGTTTTGGAACCGCTATGCTCGGTGAAAAAGCGGCTATGTTATGTACTGCTTCAGTTGAAGAAGTAATTGATGGTCATTACAAAGATCAAACTTACAAACTTGGTAAAGATGAGGAAGAGTTAAAAAAGAAAATTATGAAGTTTAGACAAGATGAGCTTGATCATAAAGACATAGCCTATGACAATGGTGCAACAAAAAAAGGTTTATTTGGGGTATTAGATAAAATTATCAAAACTTCATCAAGAATTGCTATTACAATTTCCGAAAAAATTTAATTACGGTTCTAATTCGATATCCCAATATAGATAATCCATCCAACTTTCATGTAAAAAATTTGGTGGAAAATTTCTTCCGTTTCTATGAAGATCTTCAACAGTTGGTGCGTATGGTTTATTTGCCAACCTTAGATCACAATCTTTATAAAGTTTACCACCTTTTTTTACATTACAGCTTGAGCAGGCAGTCACTACATTATTCCAGTCAGTCAAACCACCTTTAGATTTTGGTAAGAGATGATCGAAAGTTAAATCTTTTTTGTCTCCACAATATTGACAGGTAAACTTATCTCTTAAAAATACATTGAATCTTGTGAAATTTGGATTCTTCGATGGTTGTATAAAATTTTTCAAAGCGATTACACTAGGTAAATTCATTTCAAAAGACGGACTTCTTATTTTTCTTTTATAATTTGAAACTATACTCACTCTATCCAAGAAAACTGATTTTACTGCGTCTTGCCAGCACCATATTGAAAGTGGGTAATAACTCAAAGGTCTAAAATCAGCATTAAGAACTAATGCTGGACACTTTTCTAGTGGTACTTTTTCTGCAGAAGAAATAATCATACTTAAAGCTAACTGATACAAAAAATTATATCA
>CACFUE010000025.1 GCA_902569465.1 uncultured Pelagibacteraceae bacterium
TAGGAGGAACTTGTTTAAACGTAGGCTGCATTCCATCAAAAAGTTTGTTAAACTTATCAGAAAATTTCTATAAAGCTAAAAAAGATTTTAATCAGCAAGGAATCGAGATAGGGGGAATAAAACTCAATATCGAAAAAATGATGTCGAATAAGAGTAAATCAGTTCAAGTATTAACTAAAGGTGTTGAATTCTTATTCAAAAAAAATAAAGTTACATATATTAAGGGTAAAGGAGTGCTTTTTTCTGAAAATGATGTAGTGGTTTACGAAAATAATAAAAAAATAAATTATAAAGCTAAAAACATAGTTATTGCTACTGGTTCTACAGTTGCTTCAATACCAGGCATAGAAATTGATGAAAAAAATATAATCTCATCTACTGGAGCTTTGTCATTAAATAAGGTCCCGCGAAAACTAGCAGTTATCGGTGGTGGCTATATAGGTTTGGAAATGGGATCAGTTTGGTCAAGGTTAGGAGCCGAAGTTACAGTGATCGAATACCTTGATCATATTACACCTGGCATGGATAGAGAAGTTTCAAATGAATTTAAAAAGATATTAACCAAACAAGGAATTAAGTTTAGGCTAGAGTCTAAAGTAAATTCAGTAAAAAATAATAATCAATCAGTTACTATTAATTTTACAGATCTTAAAAACTCTAAGAACGAAACTCTTGATTTTGATAAAGTATTAGTATCTGTTGGAAGAAAACCTTACACAGATGGTCTTAATCTATCTAAGTTAGGCATAAAAAAAGATAATAAAGGTAGAGTAGAAGTAAACAAAAAACTTCAAACATCCGTAAAAAATATATATGCCATAGGTGATGTTATAAAGGGTCCGATGTTGGCACATAAAGCAGAAGAAGAAGGAATAGCTGTGGCAGAAATTTTATCAGGCCAAGCAGGACATGTTAACTATAACGTTATACCGGGAGTTATATACACCTCACCAGAAGTTGCTTCGGTGGGAAAAACAGAGGAACAATTAAAAGAACAAAAGATATCATATAAAGTTGGAAAATTCCCTTTTCTAGCTAATTCAAGAGCAAAGGTTAACAATGAGACAGAAGGTTTTGTAAAAATATTGGCCGATAGTAATACTGATAAAGTTTTAGGAGTACATATAATTGGACCACATTGTGGAGATATGATAGCTGAAATGGCTTTGGCCATGGAATTTGGAGCAAGCTCAGAGGATATTGCGAGGACTTGTCATGCACATCCAACCCATACTGAAGCAATAAAAGAAGCTGCTTTAGCTGTTGATAAAAGACCAATTCATTTTTAAATAAAAATATTTCTAATACTATTGATATATGAAAGCACAAGTTTTGTTGCCAAAAGTATTTAATTTTCCTTTTACTTATAATTCAATTATCGACAGCAATGTTGGGAATTTAGTTGAAGTTCCATTTGGATCAAAAAAAGAAATTGGAGTTATATGGAAAAATAATTACTCTGAACCTAAAAATATTAAGATTAAGGATATTAGCAGAAAAACTGAATATTCAATTGATAAAAAACTAATAGATTTTATCGAATGGTTTTCATCTTACAATATGGTTCCTATTGGTCTTGTCTTAAAAATGGCTATTGGTAACAAAGATAATTTTATCAAAATTAAAGATGAATCTTTTAAAATAAATAAAACTAAAAAAAATCATTTAAACTTAACGAAGAGCAAATAAAAGCTCTTAAATTTTTAGAAAAAAAAAACAATAAATTTGATGTATCAGTTTTACAAGGAACAACAGGCTCAGGAAAAACTTTAGTATATTTTGAACGTATTAAAAAAATAATAGAAAAAAATCATCAAGCCCTTGTTTTATTGCCTGAAATTTTCCTAACAAATGATTTTAAGTCCAGATTTGAAGATTTTTTTGGCTTTGAGCCAGCAATTTGGCATTCCAAAATAACACCTAGGCAAAAAAGATTAATTTGGAAAGGTGTTATTAAAAACGAAGTAAAAATACTAATTGGAGCCAGGTCTGCTTTGCTTCTTCCTTTTAAAAAACTTGGTATAATAATAGTTGATGAAGAACATGATACCTCCTACAAACAAGATGAGGGTGTGATTTATAATGCGAGAGATATGGCAATCTCTAGAGCTCATTTTCAAAAAATACCCATACATCTTATTACTTCGATTCCATCACTAGAAACATACAAAAATATTCAAAGTGAAAAATATAGACATATCAAAATTTTAAAAAGATTTAATGATTATCCACTTCCAAAAACAAAAATAATTAATCTAAGTATAAAAGGAATTAAAAATACTTTTATATCTCCGGAGACTGTTGATTTAGTAAATGATTATTTGGATAAAGGAGATCAAGTACTTTTTTTTTTAAACAGAAGAGGTTTTGCTCCTTATTTGATTTGTAAAAATTGTGGTTATAAGTTAATTTGTTCTAATTGCTCATTGTATTTAACATTTCATAAATTAAAAAATAAATCTATTTGCCATCATTGTTCCTTTGAAAGAAATTTAGAAACAGAATGCAAACTTAAAAAGAAATGCGAGTTTGTTATGTATGGTCCAGGAGTTGAAAAAGTTTTCGATGAACTTAAAGAAAAATTCCCTAATAAAAAAATCAGTATTTTTTCAAGTGACTATCTTAAAAAAAAGGATGAAACAAAAAATATGTTTAAACAAATTAATGAAAAAAATGTTGATATTTTGATTGGAACCCAAATGATTTCTAAGGGATTCAATTTTCCAAAACTTAATTGTATTGTTGTTATAGATGCTGATTTTTCAGGAAGAGGATATGATTTGAGGACAACGGAAAAAAATATTCAATTATATCACCAATTAAGTGGAAGAGCAGGTAGATTTAGTTCAAAATCTTTAATTATTTATCAAACGTTAAATCCTAACGATATTACATTAAACGAGATTATTAAAAATAAATCAGATGAACTTCTTGAAAATGAACTTACTTTAAGAAAAAAAAATAATTTGCCTCCATTTATAAGATTAATTGCTTTAATAGTATCATCAAAAAACCGTAGTCTTAGTTTACAAGGCGCTAGAGAAATAAAGCTAAAATTAAAAGAAATTGACAATTTAGAAGTTTTAGGCCCGGTAGACTCTCCATTATTAAAAATTAAAAATAATTTTAGATCAAGGTTACTATTAAGGTTTAACAATAAGATTTTTATGCAGAAAAAAATTGTAAAAGTTCTAAATGGCCTTAAAATCTCAAGAAAAATTAAACTTACGGTTGATGTGGATCCAATCAACTTTAGTTAAGTCGAAATTGATAACTTGATCAAGATTTACTCTTATGGTACGACCACAACATTATTTCACTATAAAATCTAACAACAAAAATGAGTATGGAAAAATCTTTCTCAACTGAAACTTCAGAAAGGTACTCACGCGCTTTGTTTGAAGTTGCAAAAGAGTCAAATGAGTTACAAAAAATAGAAAAAGGCTTAAAAGATTTTCAGTTTCTTTTAAATAATAGTTCTGAAATACAAAACTTTATTAAGGATCCTACTCTAAATATTAATTTTCAAAAAAATGTAATAAATTTAATTACAGATAAATTAAACTTTTCGAAAAATTTAAAAAATTTTTTATTTCTGTTGATTGAAAAAAGAAGAATTTTTTTTGTAAACAAAATATCTGAAACATTTCTTAAAATTTGTTCTCAAGAAAGAGGTGAAGTTAAAGCATCTTTAATTTCTTCAAAAGAACTTTCTACTTCAGAGCTTGAAAAAATAAGTAAGGATCTTTCAAACTCAATGGGTGCAGAAATAAAATTTGATTACATAATTGATAAGGAGTTAATTGGCGGCTTAAAGTTGCAACTTGGAAGTTTTATGATTGATACCTCAATAAAAAGTAAATTAAAGAAATATGAACACGCGATGCTAGAAAGCTAAAATGACAATAAATCCATCAGAAATTACAAAACTTTTAAAAGATCAAATTAAAAATTTTGGTGAGAAAGCTGAAATATCAGAAATCGGTAAAGTTTTATCAGTTGGAGATGGTATAGCTCGAGTTTACGGATTAGATAATGTTCAAGCTGGCGAAATGGTGGAGTTTGAAGATGGTTCTAAAGGAATGGCACTTAATTTGGAAAATGATAATGTAGGAGTTGTTATATTTGGAGACGATAGGAATATAAAAGAGGGTAACACTATTAAAAGGACAAATGCGATAGTGGATGTTCCAGTTGGCAAAGAACTTTTAGGAAGAGTTGTTGATGGATTAGGCAACCCTATTGATGGAAAAGGACCGCTCTCTGCTAAAAATAGAAAGCGTGTTGAAGTTAAAGCACCAGGTATAATTCCAAGACAATCAGTTAATGAACCTATGCAAACAGGTCTGAAGTCGATAGACTCACTTATACCAATAGGTAGAGGACAAAGAGAATTAATTATAGGGGACAGGCAAACGGGTAAAACAGCCGTAGCCATTGACGCTATTATCAATCAAAAAAAAGTCAATGAAACATCTGACGAGAAGAAAAAACTATATTGCGTTTATGTTGCAATAGGCCAGAAACGTTCAACAGTAGCTCAAATAACAAAAACATTAGAAGAAGCAGGTGCATTGAAATATACAACAATTATTGCTGCAACAGCATCAGACTCTGCTCCATTACAATTTTTAGCACCTTATACAGGATGTACTATCGGTGAATATTTTAGGGATAACGGTATGCATGCTTTGATTGTTTATGATGATTTATCAAAACAGGCAGTCGCTTACAGACAAATGTCTTTATTATTGAGAAGACCTCCCGGACGAGAGGCATACCCTGGAGATGTTTTTTACTTACATAGTAGATTACTTGAACGTGCAGCTAAACTTAGTGAAAAAAATGGTGGCGGTTCTTTGACAGCTTTACCAATTATAGAAACTCAAGCAGGAGATGTTTCTGCTTATATTCCAACAAACGTAATCTCCATTACTGATGGACAAATA
>CACFUE010000026.1 GCA_902569465.1 uncultured Pelagibacteraceae bacterium
CTTTTTCTCTAAGTTCCTTTCTAAGAGCATCTAGTTCGTTTACATTTAAACCTTGATATTGTGCAATCATCACAGACTCATTTGAATTAAAGTTTTTTTTCATTTCTTCAACATAATTTTTTTTAGCATCTTTACTCATCATAATTTTACTTAGCTCCTACTTTATATGATATACCCATGGTAGATGTTACAAATATATTTTTAATAAACTCACCTTTAATTGTATCAGGTTTTTCTTTTTTAATACTTTCTATAAAATAACTAAAGTTTTCAGAAAGTTTTTCAACAGAGAAACTCTTTCTTCCAATTGTAGATCCTAGATTACCGTCTTTATCATTTCTCACTTCGACTAAACCTGTTTTCATATCTTTTACTGTCTTAGTGATATTGTTGGAAACAGTACCTAATTTTGGATTTGGCATAAGACCTTTAGGTCCTAAAACTTTACCGTGCTTACCAATTTTCCCCATCATCGCGGGTGTGCAAATTAATTTAGTAAAGTTGAATTTTCCTGTAGATATTTTTTCAATTAAATCTTCAGATCCAAATACATCTGCCCCGCTTTTTTTTGCCTCATCTATTTTGTCTTGTTCACATAATACTGCAATCTTCTCTTTTTTTCCTGATCCGTTTGGAAGATTGACCACGGTTCTTAGACTAAAATCTCCACCTTTTGATTGTTTTAGGTTTAACCTAATAGAAACATCAACTGACTCGTCAAACTTTGTATTAGAATTCTTTTTAACTAATTCTAAAACTTCTTTTATCGCTAGTTTCGATTTTGGTTTTGCCATTGCCATAATTTTTTTAAATCTTTTAGATCTTTTTTTCATTATTACTCCATTACTCCTTGACCTCTATACCCATTGATCTTGCGGAACCGCAAATGATTTTTGTAGCCTCTTTTAAATCAAAAGCATTAAGGTCCTTCATTTTTTCTTTCGCAATAGCCTCGGCTTGTTTCATTGTAATTGATCCTGCTACAATTCTTCCCGGTTCTTGGGAGCCACTTTTTAATTTTGCCGCTTCTCTTATAAAGTGTGAAGCTGGTGGTGATTTTATAATGAAATCAAATTTTTTATCTTTGTAAACTGTGATTACTACAGGAACTGGTTTTCCCATAAATGCTTTTGTTTTTTCATTAAAAGCTTTACAAAATTCCATTATATTAATTCCTCTTTGGCCTAAGGCTGGTCCAACAGGGGGAGCTGGATTTGCTTGACCGCCTTTAATTTGTAATTTTACATATCCCGCTATCTCTTTTGCCATTTAGTTTTTCTCCACTTGATTAAATTCTAAATCTACAGGTGTTGCTCTACCAAATATAGAAACTGACACTTTAAGTCTAGATTTTTCTTCATCGATTTCCTCAATTAGCCCGTTAAATGAGGCAAAAGGACCATCACAAACTTTTACTTTTTCTCCTATTTCAAAATTTATGCCTGATTTTTGTGATACTGCCGTTTCTGAAACTTGGCCTAAAATACGTTTAATTTCATTATCAGAAATTGGCGTTGGTTTATCTGAAGAACCTAAGAATCCGCTAACTTTTTGTAGATTTTTTATTAAATGATAAATTTGTTTTGTTAGATCGACTTTAATAAGAACATAGCCTGGGAAAAATTTTTTTTCTTTTTTAGTCCTTTTCCCTTTTTTTACCTCAGTGACTTGATGTGTAGGAACAAGTATTTCTTGAAGACTTTCTGAAAGTTTATTTTTTTTAAGTTCATCTTTAATAGACTCCACAACCTTTTTTTCAAATCCTGAATAAGCTTGAACTATATACCAATTCATAAATTAAAAATTAATTGTTAAAATTAAGTTCAAAAAAAATCTTAAAATTTGATCTAAAATAAGGAAAAACAAAGCAGCTACAGATGCTAATGCAAAAACCATAACGGCTCCCATCATTGTATCTTTTTTTGTAGGCCAAGTAATTCTAAATGTTTCTTGTTTAACTTCTTGTATAAATTTTAAAGGATTTCTCATAATTGTTTTTTGGCAGGAGCGGAGGGACTCGAACCCACAACCTCCGGTTTTGGAGACCGGCGCTCTACCAATTGAACTACGCTCCTAAGCGTTATTTAACTATTTTTGTTACTACTCCAGCTCCAACTGTTTTTCCACCTTCTCTTATAGCAAAATTTAAATTTTCACTCATTGCAATAGGCGTAATTAGTTTAACTGTGAATTTTCCATCATCACCGGGCATCACCATTTCAGTACCCGATGGTAAGGTTACTTCACCAGTCACATCTGTAGTTCTAAAATAAAACTGAGGTCTGTATTTTGTAAAGAATGGAGTGTGTCTTCCACCTTCTTCTTTTTTCAAAATGTAAGCCTGACATTCAAATTCAGTATGAGGAGTAATAGAACCAGGTTTGCAGAGAACTTGGCCTCTTTCTACATCATCTCTCTCAACACCTCTTAAAAGCGCACCAATGTTATCTCCTGCTTCACCGCTATCTAAAAGTTTTCTAAACATTTCAACCCCTGTGCAAACAGATTTTTTTGTGTCTCTGATCCCCACTATTTCAATTTCTTCACCAACTTTAATAACGCCAGACTCTACTCTTCCAGTTACCACTGTTCCTCTTCCAGAAATAGAAAAAACATCTTCAACTGGCATCAAGAACGGTTTATCTTTTGGTCTGTCAGGTTGAGGAATAGTTTCATCTACTGCTTTCATTAATTCCATAATTGCATTTTTACCAGTTGCTTCATCTTTACCCTCTACAGCATTTAAAGCAGAACCCTTTACTATTGGAATTTTATCACCTGGAAACTTATAAGAAGTTAGCAACTCTCTAATTTCCTCCTCAACTAAATCAACTAACTCTTTATCTTTAACCGTATCAATTTTATTTAAAAATACTACGATAGCAGGCACACCAACTTGACGAGCTAATAGAATATGCTCCCTTGTTTGAGGCATGGGACCGTCTGCAGCATTAACTACTAAGATTGCACCATCCATTTGAGCTGCACCTGTGATCATATTTTTTACATAATCAGCATGACCTGGACAGTCTACGTGAGCATAGTGTCTCTTTTCAGTTTCATACTCAACGTGTGCTGTTGAAATTGTAATCCCTCTTTCTTTTTCCTCTGGAGCTTTATCGATTTGATCATAAGCAACAAAGTTTGCAGAACTTGAACCTCCAGCTTCTGATAACACTTTAGTTATAGCAGCTGTTAATGTTGTTTTACCATGGTCTACGTGTCCGATTGTACCAATGTTACAATGTGGTTTGTTTCGGTTAAACTTTTCTTTTGACATCTATTTTTTCCTCACTTTAATTTTTAATTTTAATTTTGGAGCGGGTAAAGGGAATCGAACCCTTACATCCAGCTTGGAAGGCTAGCGTTCTACCATTGAACTACACCCGCAAAATCCAAACTTATCTCGCTCTTTATTATCAAAGTTTTTAAGTTTGGTGGAGGGGGAAAGATTCGAACTTTCGAAGACCGAAGTCAACGGGTTTACAGCCCGCCCCATTTGACCGCTTTGGTACCCCTCCTTACTTGCAATTGTGGGATACCCACTAACTTAAAAAGCATTTAACAACAAGCGTTTTATAAGCATTTGTGCAATAATTGCAATAAATCATTTTGCCTTAAAATATGCTAGTAATTTGAAAAATTTGCTCAAATATCATGAAAAAAACGACTTTTTTAATAGTTGGAAAACATGCGGTTCTAGAGGCGCTAAAAAATCCTTCGAGAAAAATAGAGAGGGTCTTTTTAACAGAAGATGCTAAAAAAAAACTTAATAGAGAAAACCAATCTGATAATTTATTTAAAGATATTAGCGTATTTTACAAATCTAGAAAAGAGCTTGATAACTTATGTGGTAGAGATGAAACTGCACATCAAGGTTTAGTTGCTGAAGTTGAACAGCTAGAAGAGGTTACTTTAAAAGAGTTCATTAATAATAATAAAAAAAATAACATTAACTTGATCGCATTAGAAGAAGTTACTGATCCAAGAAATATAGGTTCGATTATTAGAAGTGCTGTAGCTTTTAATATTGATGGAATAATTGTAAAAGAAAGATCTTTTCCATCAAAAAGTAAACTTCTTTATAAAAGTGCTAGCGGTGGAGCAGAACATATTAAAATTTTTAAAGTTTCAAATTTAAATACTGCTTTAAAATACCTAAAAACTAAAGATTTTTGGGTCAGTGCATTTGATATATCCGCTAAAAAAGATTTCACAAAAAATAAATGGGATGGAAAAAATATTTTATTATTTGGCTCTGAAGGTTATGGTATTAAAGCGAAAACTTTAGAAAATTCAGACTTTAAATTTAGAGTAAATATGAATAAAAATATTGATAGTTTAAATATATCAAATACTGTATCTGTTGTTTGCCATCATATATTTCAATCAACTAAATAAAAAAACATTTTATTTTAATTGTTTTTTTTGTAAATTTATTTTAAGGATAAGTTTAAGCCCTCATAGCTCAATTGGTAGAGCAATTGATTTGTAATCAATAGGTTCGCGGTTCGAGTCCGTGTGAGGGCACCATAGTTTTATATTTAATAAAAACTATAAATCTGTATCTTTATTAATACAGATAATATCACTTTTAAAAAAATAAATTTTATAATCTTTTTCCTCTAAATGTTTTAAAGTTTTTTTTAATTCTTCAAATTGAAGGTGTTTGTACTCAAAAATTATATTTGGTGTTAGATCGCTGTTTTTAATAAAATTATTTATGATGTTTAGCTCATTTCCCTCAACGTCAATTATTAGAAGATCGATTTTTTTAATATCATTTTCTTTAATTATATTTATAAGACTTTTTGATTTAACCTCATAAAAAGAAATATCTTTCGGTAAAATGCCATGTTTTAAAAGATGATTTTTAGATGAGCTACATATTCCTTTAGCGAAAGATCTATATTCATCTAAGTTTTTTA
>CACFUE010000027.1 GCA_902569465.1 uncultured Pelagibacteraceae bacterium
CGTTTTAAATGAAAAGGAAAATAAAATTTCTCAACACATCTTAAAAGAAATAAATGAAAGACTAAATTTTCTTTTAAATGTTGGATTAAATTACCTTACTTTATCAAGAGAGTCTGGAACATTGTCCGGAGGAGAAGCTCAAAGAATAAGACTTGCTTCACAAATTGGTTCTGGACTAACTGGGGTATTATATGTTTTAGATGAGCCTTCAATAGGTTTACATCAGAGAGATAATAAAAAATTAATTGCTGCGCTAAAAAAATTAAGAGATCTAGGAAACACAGTAATAGTCGTAGAACACGATATTGAAACTATGGAAAGTTCCGATCATATTATTGATATTGGACCTGAAGCTGGACATAATGGAGGTCGGATTGTTGCTGAGGGTGAAGTAAAAGAAATTATTAAAAATGAAAAAAGTATTACTGGAAATTATTTATCAGGCAAAAAGTTTATTTCAATTCCCAAAAAAAGAAGGAGTGCAAAAAATGGAAGATTTATTGAAATAAGTGGAGCGAGTGGAAACAATTTAAAAAAGGTTAATTTAAAGATACCTGTTGGGACTTTTACTTGTGTTACGGGGGTTTCTGGAAGTGGAAAATCAACTTTAATACTACATACATTATATAACGCATTTAATTTAATGTTAAATAAAAATAAAAGTCGTAAAGTACCGAAAGCATTCACAGGATTTAAGGGAACTGAATTAATAGATAAAATAATTGATATTGATCAATCGCCTATTGGAAGAACCCCTAGATCTAATCCTGCCACATATACTGGAGCTTTTGGCCCAATAAGAGAGTGGTTTGCGGGTCTACCAGAATCTAAAGCAAGAGGATACAAAGTTGGAAGATACTCTTTCAATGTTAAAGGCGGTAGATGTGAAACATGTGAGGGTGATGGAGTTTTAACCTATGAAATGCATTTCTTACCAGATGTTTTTATTCCTTGCGATACTTGTAAAGGAGCAAGATACAACAGAGAAACTTTAGAAATAAGGTTCAAAAATAAGAATATTGCTGATGTTTTAGATATGACGGTTGATGAAGGTTGTGAATTTTTTGATAATATTCAAACCATTAAATCAAAACTAATTACTTTAAAACATGTTGGGCTGGGCTATATGAAGATTGGACAACAAGCGACGACTCTTTCTGGTGGAGAAGCGCAAAGAATTAAATTAGCTAAAGAGTTATCTAAAAGACCAACTGGTCGAACTTTATATATATTAGATGAGCCAACGACGGGTCTTCACTCTCACGATATTAAAAAATTGCTAGAAATATTGCAGGCTTTTGCAAATACTGGCAATACAGTAGTAGTTATAGAGCATAATCTAGATGTGATAAAAACTGCAGACCATATAATTGATATGGGTCCAGAAGGCGGTATAAATGGTGGAAAAATTATTGCCGAAGGAACGCCTGAAAAAGTCTCTACAGTAAAAGAGAGCTATACAGGTAAGTTTATGAGGGAAATTATTGGTAATGGAACTATGAAAAAAACTGCTTAAAAATATAATTTATGTTATATTAGAATCATGACAAATATTTTACAATCATTATCTAAAACTGTGCATCTTTCATTAGGAATTGCGGTTCTTTTGCTTTTAGGTTTACATTTCTTTGGTGACGGATTCTCTTTTGATAGATATTTTTTTAGCTGGTTGTTTAGATATTTACATGTGCTGACAGGTATTATGTGGATTGGCTTATTGTGGTATTTTAATTTTGTACAAATTCCCTCAATGCCAAATATTCCAGATGATCAAAAACCTGCTATAGGGAAAGTTATAGCTCCTAAAGCTTTATTTTGGTTTAGGTGGGCTGCCCTAGGAACAATAATAACAGGTTTAATAGTTTCTTATCTACAAGGATACGTTCATCAAGCAATGATATTAGGAATAGGTAGTGGCGATCCTAAAACAACGGCAATTGGAATAGGAATGTGGTTGGGGATTATTATGGCTTATAATGTTTGGTTTGTTATTTGGCCAAATCAAAAAATAGCTTTAGGGTTAGTAGATAGTACGCCAGAGCTAAAAGCTAAATCAGCCAAAACAGCAATGTTGTTCTCTAGAACAAATACTCTATTATCTTTTCCAATGTTGCTTTCAATGGTGGCGGCACAAAATCTTTATTAAGGTAAAATTTTTTCTTCTTCTTTTTCGAGGGTTTTATAGCTAACCTTAAAAAACTTTAATATAGGTGATGCTACAAAAATAGAAGAATAAGTTCCAATTATTACACCCATAATCATTGCAAATGAAAATCCTCTTAAAATTTCACCACCTAGAATATAAATCGAAACTAAAGCCAGTAAAGTAGTTGCTGATGTAATTATTGTTCTAGCTAGCGTTTCATTTATTGATAAATTAGAGACATCACTGATACTAATTTTTGTATATTTAAACAAATTTTCTCTAATTCGATCATAAATTACTACCGTATCATTCATTGAGTAACCAACAATTGTCAAGACAGCAGCAATGATAGAAAGATTAATTTCTAAAGATAAAACTGAAAAAATCCCTAATGTAATTACAATATCATGAAATAAAGCAACTATTGATCCGACACTAAATTGCCACTCAAATCTAATCCAAATGTAAAATAGCATGGCAGTTAGAGCTAATGATATCGCTATAATTGAAGACTCTAATAGTTCAGAGCTTACTTTAGGACCTACGTTTTCTACTCTTCTAAAATCAACTTCAGCATTTAAATTATCTACCAATACTTTTTTGATTTCAGGAATTAAATTACTATTATTTGTTTTTTTTTGTTCAACCTTAATCAAATAATCTCCATCTTTTCCAAATTTTTTTACATTTATATCTCCTAAATTCATAGAATTTAAAGCATCTCGTATTGAGGAGACCTGGATAGATTTATCTGTTCTCAATTCAATTAAAGTTCCACCTTTAAAATCAATACCATAATTTAAACCTTTAAAAGAAATAAAGATTATACTCAATGTAAAAACTACTATTGAAAAAATGTTTGCTTTTCTAAATTTTGATACAAAGTTGATATTCTTTATCATTAAATTTTAATACCTTTATTGTTATCTCTAAGCACTATCATTGATGTTAAGTGTCTTGCTAAGAAATATGCTGTGAATAATGTAGTAATGATACCTATACCTAGTGTAATGGCAAAGCCTTTCACTGGTCCTGATCCAAAAGCAAATAAAATAATTGCAGCAATTAATGTAGTTATATTTGCATCTAACACTGTAATTTTAGCTTTTGAATAACCCGAGTCAAAAGCATGAATAATTGATTTTTCTGTTTTTAATTCTTCTTTTATTCTTTCAAATATTAAAACATTCGCGTCTACTGCCATACCAACGGTTAAAATAATTCCTGCAATTCCTGGTAAAGTCAATGTTGCCTCTAATATAGTTAATACTCCTAATAGCATTAATAAATTCGCAATTAGGGCTGTGTTTGCCACTAAACCAAAAAGTCTATATTTATAAAACATAAAAAGAATAACTAAAATAAATCCAACGATTAAAGAAGTTACGCCTGATTTAATTGAGTCTTCACCTAAATCAGGTCCTACTGTTCTCTCCTCGACTACATTTAAAGGAGTCGGTAGCGCTCCTGACCTGAGTAATAAGGCAAGATCGGTGGCTTCCTGAAAAGTGAAATTTCCCGATATCATACCTTTTCCTGAAGTTATTGGCTCATTAATATTAGGTGCGCTAATAATCTTTCCATCTAAAATTATAGCCAATCTTTTACCTACGTTGTCAGTTGTGGCTCGTCCAAATTTTTGTGCACCAAGTCTGTCAAGGGTAAATGATACAGTTGGTTCATTTTGTTGATTTTGTATACTTGGTTGTGCATCAATTAAATTTTCACCACTCATTACAATTCTTTTACTTATTTTTAATTTTTCACCAGTTTCAGAAATTAATTCATCCACTCCAAATTCAGAATTTTCACTTACTAATCTAAAATTTAATTGAGCAGTTTTACCTAAAAGTTTTTTTATTCTATCAGGATCTTTTAAGCCTGGTAATTCAACTAAAATTCTTTTCTCACCTCTTTGAAGAATTGTTGGCTCTTTGGTTCCAACATCATCTATTCTTCGTCTTACAATTTCGATTGATTGTTTTAATGCAGCATTATTTATAGTGAGCAACCCATATTTAGAAAATAAAATTTTTATATTATTGTCTTCAATTTTTTCGAAATCTAGTTCAAAAGATCTATAAGTATCGATGTATGGATTTACTAAATTGTCTTTTTTTGAAAAAAAAACTAATTTAAATTTTTCTAAATCATTTATCTTAAAAGAAAAATTATTTTCATTAATTTTAAAGTCTGAATAAATTAGGTTGTTATCTTTTAATAATTTTTTTATCGGTATAATTTTTGATTGGATTTTTTCTTTTATAAGGGAATCAGAGTTTATTTCTAACAAAAGATATGAACCTCCTTGTAAATCTAAACCTAAATTTACTTTTTTATCAATAATAGGACTATTTTTATCTTGAAAATTTAAAACAGAAAAAATTGAGATTGATAAAAATATTATATAAATGATTAGGATATTTATTTTTGAAAAATTTAACACAAAAAAGAACTATTTTTTTACTTCTTCTTTTTTGAGCAAACTTGTAATAGTAGATCTAATTATTTGAACTTTTGTACCTTCACCAATTATGACTTCAATTCTGTCATCTTCCATT
>CACFUE010000028.1 GCA_902569465.1 uncultured Pelagibacteraceae bacterium
ATGAGTTACTTCAGGATGAAATTGAACACCAAAAATTTTTTTTTTTGAATTTTCAATTATAGTCAATTTTGAATTTTTGGTAGATGCAATTATTTTAAAATTTTTTGGTAATTTTATAACTGCATCTTCATGGCTCATCCAAACAATTTGTTTTCTATTTAAAAAATTTTTAGTTAAAAGTGATTGGTTTCGTTTAAATAAAACTGCCCTGCCAAACTCTCTTCTCTTTTTCGATGATTTTATTTTACCACCGTAGAGTTTTGAAATTAATTGTAAACCATAACAAATACCTAGTATTGGAATTTTTCTCGAAAATAATTGCTTTGGTACAGTCTGGAATTTTTTTTTGGTGACAGTTGAGGGTCCTCCGGAGAGAATGATGCCTTTAATTGTATTAAAATCATTTATTTTTAAGACTTCCTTAGGAGTAATTATTTCTGAATAAACACCTAAGTCTCTAATACGTCTTGCAATAAGTTTTGTTACCTGAGATCCAAAATCAATTATAAGAATTTTTTCTTTATTATTTTGAAATTGCATTTATTTTTTTGATAAATTTTCAATTTCAATTTTCAATTCTTTACTACGATCACAGAACTTATCACATACCTTTGTTAATCTATTATTTAACTCTTTACTTTTTTTATAATCAGATAACTCTAATTTTAACAATGCCAAATTATAAATAGCCTCCTCATTTTTTGGGTTGAGCAAAATAACTGTATTTAGGTTTTGCTCTTGCAAATTTTTATTATCTAAATTTTTAAATATTTTTGACAGATATAAATAGGATAATTCACTTTTTGGATTCAAAACTATTTCTTGTTCAAATTTAAATTTTGCAAGATCAAATTTTTTATTCTTAAATAAATCTAAGCCCTCCTCAAAAAATTTTGTATTAGCCTTTAAAGGGTTTGTAGTTAAGAAATATATAAATATAATTTTTATAACCTTAAATATCATAATTTATAATTAATAGTTTTTTGTGTCATTTCAACACTATGAACCATGCTTTCATAAAATCCAGCTTTGGTTATTTTAATAAACTTTGCATTTTTTTCAATTTGGCTAATATTTTTAGCACCTATATATCCCATTGAAGATCTCAAACCACCTTTTAATTGATAAATTATTTTAGAAATATCACCTTTATATTCAACTCTTCCTTCAACTCCCTCGGGCACAAATTTAGATTTATTTTTATAATTTTTTTGGAAATATCTATTTGCTGAGCCAGATGACATCGCTCCAATAGAACCCATACCTCTATATTTTTTAAAAACTTTTCCTTTGTATATAAATTTTTTCCCAGGGCTTTCATTTGTTCCAGCAAATATAGAACCCATCATTATTGCATCTGCACCTGCTGCTAAAGCCTTAGCTATATCACCTGAGAATTTTATTCCGCCATCTGAAATAATTTTTATTTTTTTATTTTTTAAAGCTTGTTTAACTTCCATCACAGCTGAAATTTGTGGAACTCCAATTCCAGCTACCATTCTTGTCGTGCAAATTGAGCCAGGGCCTATTCCTACTTTTATAATATCTGCTCCCTCATTATATAATTTTTTTGCAGCTTCACCTGTAGCAATATTGCCAACACAAATTGGTATCTTTTTATTTATCTTTTTTAATTTTGATAAAATCTTTAAAACTTTCTCGCTATGGCCATGTGCAGTATCAATTACAATTAAGTCACATCCATTATCAATCAAAGATTTAGATCTTTCAATATCTTCATTATTTGAACCTACTGCGGCTCCTACTAATAGACTTTTTTTTTTTACTTTTATAATTTCTTTTGTTTGATTTTTAATATTTAAATTTCTATGTACTACACCAATACATCCTGCTTTTGCCATAGCTATAGCCATTTTAGATTCTGTTACTGTATCCATAGCTGAAGATAAAAACGGAGCTTTTAAGATAATTTTTTTTGAGATATTTATTGATATATCAGTCTGGGATGGCAAGACATTAGAATATCGAGGAATTAGAAGGACATCGTCAAAGGTTAAAGATTCTTTTATTGTACCCATATAAACTTATATACAATTTTTAAAATTTATAAAGTCTTTAAAATTCTACAATGTAAATAAGTTTCTTTAGATTCATTTCTGCTAGACTCTGGCTTAAAAAAATTAACATCTTTAAACAAGTTTTTAGCTAATTTTTTGACCTCAAGAAAGTCTTCTCCCATAAATAATTTTGTGACAAGTGAACCCTCAGTTTTTAATAAATTGGAGGATAAATTTAAAACTTCTAAGCAAAGTTGATTTGTTCTTATAGAATCAAGCGTTCTATTGCCAGTGGTATTTGCGGCCATATCGGAAATAATAACATCTAGTTTTCCTGCAAAAAAATTTAAGATTTTATCTTTGATATTTTTTTCAAAAATATCACTTTTCATAAATTTAACATTTTTGACTGGTTCCATCGGTTTTATATCAACAGATAGCACTTTACCCTTAGTAATTAATTTACCTGCTACTTGTGCCCAGCCGCCAGGTGAGGATCCTAAATCAAGAAGATTTGAGTTTTTTTTAATGAATCTAAATTTCTCATTAAGTTCAATTAGTTTAAAGGAGGCCCTTGATCTATAACCTAAAGTTTTTGATTTTTTAAAAAATTGGTCTCTATGTTGCTTGATTTTCCAAGAATTACTCTTTTTAACCCGTTTAGATTTTTTCATTACAAAATATCTTCGTGATCTTCATCTGATATTTTTAAAGAGTTTTTTCGTTGTTGGTTTTTAAAAATTAAAATACTTATTGGAATAGTTAACAAATAAATTAAGCTAAAAACTAAAAGAGTTTCAAAAGTATAAAATAAAAGTGCAATAAAAGTAATTCCTACAGCTAAAAGTAAAAATATAGTTGTTTTTGGTGAAATAGATATTTTTTTAAAAGAAAAAGTAGGAACTTTACTAACCATAAGTAAAGCTATTAGAATTGTAAAATATGGAACAAAAAATTTAATTTCTAGACCAAGTTCTAAATTACTCAACTCATAAATTAAAGGTGTTAAAATCAAAATTCCAGCTGCAGGTGAAGGTATGCCTTCGAAAAAATTATTTTTCCAATCATCAAGTATTTCGGTTTTAGTTAAATTAAACCTTGCAAGTCTCAAAACACAACATACAGAAAAAATTAAAGTAATTGCCCATCCCAGCTTTCCGTAATTATTTAACTCCCAAAAATATAAAACAAAAACTGGTGCAATTCCAAAACTAACAAAATCTGTGAGAGAGTCTAATTCTTTTCCAAATTCAGAAGTTCCTTTTAATAATCTAGCAATTCTACCATCTAATGCGTCTAAGATTGCTGCTAATAAGATTAATGTGATTGAAAGATTATAATTTCCATCTATAGAAAATTTTATTGAACTGATGCCTAAACAGACACCGCCTAACGTAAGAATATTAGGTAAAAGATATCTAGTTCTTTTTGATGAAACTAATTTAAATTTTTTATTTTTTTCCATTATTTTGAGGCAATTAGGCTTTCTCCAGCAACTACGTTCTGACCAACTTTAGCTAAAACTTTTTTGTTTTTAAAATATATATCAACTCTACTACCAAATCTAATCATTCCAATTCTTTCACCTTGTTTTAATTCTTGTCCTTGTTCCACCTCACAAACAATTCTTCTAGCTATTAGCCCTGCTATCTGAACAATGATTATATCTTCATTTTCTTTAGTTAGTTTTATCTTAAAATAATTTCTCTCATTTTCCTCACTAGCTTTATCCAGTGAGGCATTTAAAAACTTTCCAGGTTTATAATAAATTTCCTCAATTTTTCCTGAAGCAGGTACTCTGTTTACATGGCAGTTAAATACGTCCATAAATATACTTACTCTTGTATATGTTGTGTTTTCTAACCTGAGTTCCTCTGGTCCAGATCTTTCAGAAATATCGGTGATTAATCCATCAGCTGGACTTACTA
>CACFUE010000029.1 GCA_902569465.1 uncultured Pelagibacteraceae bacterium
GTGGTTTATGTGGTTCGTTATTTTTGCAATCATTGTTTTAATATCTACCTTTTTTGGAATTGAAGTTTCTGGATAATAATTTTTTTCAACAAACAAGAATTTTAGACGGGGGTATGGGCCAAGAACTTCTTAACCGTGGAGTAAAACCTTACGGAACTCTGTGGGGAGCCTCAGCATTATATAATCGAAAATATCATAAGATAGTCGTCAAAACGCATTTAGATTTTATAAAAGCCGGAGCAGAAATTATAGTAACTAACAGCTTTGGTAGCAGAAAAAGAAGGCTTATAGAAAATGGTTTAGTAAAAGAATATAAAATTTTGAACGTTCTAGCAGGAAAACTTGCAAAAAAAGCCGTAGCAATGTCTAAAAAAAAAATTTTGATTGCTGGAAGTCTACCGCCTCAAAATTTTACTTATTTTGCAGATCTTGGAAAAGATCTAAAGTTTATAAAAGAAAGTTTTAGATCCCAGGCAAAATATCTCAATCCATATGTTGATTTCTTTTATTTGGATGTAATGAGCAGTTGGAAAGAGTGTTCGTTAGGTTTGAGTGCAATTAAAGAATACAAGAAAAAAATTTTAGTCGGCATCCACATTAGGAGCAAGGGCTTATTACCCTCAGGTGAAAAATTTATAACTGTTGCAAAAAAAGTTCAAAAATATAAGCCCATTGGAATTATGGCCTCTTGTGTTTCATTTGAGGATTTAAATGAAGTAATGAAAGATGCTAAAAAACTTAAAGTCCCATTTGGGTTTAAAATTAATGCTTTTGAACATATTCCGCCAGGTTGGAAACCAGATTCAAATAATCCTAAGGTGCAACTTGGAAAAAGAAAAGATCTTACTCCTATAAAGTTTCTTGAAATTTGTAAAAAATTAAAGAGTAAAGGAGCAAAAATTATTGGAGGATGCTGTGAAATTACTCCTAAACATATTAAAAAATTAAAAGCTTTAGTGTGATTTAATAATTTTTTGCGTAATCCTATCTAAAATAATTGCTAGAATTACAATTCCTGTTCCGCCAATAACCGCAGATCCAACATCAAGTCTTCCGAGAGCAATATATACTGTTAAGCCTAGTCCTCCTGCGCCTATTAAAGCAGCAATAACCACCATAGATAAAGCAAGCATTAGAGTTTGATTAACTCCCGCCATTATAGTTTTTAAAGATAGTGGAATTTCAATTTTGATTAATATTAAGAATCTAGTAAGTCCTAAACTTGATCCTGCTTCTTTAAACCCTTTGCCAACTTGCCTTATACCTAAATTTGTTAACCGGATAATTGGTGGTAATGCAAAAATAATTGTAGCAACAACTCCAGGAGTTAAACCAACTCCAAAAAGCATAACCACTGGAATTAAATAAACGAAACTTGGAATTGTTTGCATTATATCGAGTATGGGGCGTAAAATAATTTCAAAAGTATTGCTTCTTGAAGCAATGATACCTAAAGGAATTCCAATTAACATACAAAATAAAACAGCAGTAAAAATCATTGCTAATGTGGTCATACTTTCTGACCAAAGATCAACAAGATCAATAAAAAGTAAACTTAAAAATGAAAATATCGCAAACTTAATTCCGTTTGTCTTGTAAGCGAAAATTACAAATATTAAAAGTATGATTGGAAAAGGAATAAAATTAAAAAGAGTGTCTAAACTATTTAAAACAGTATCTATTGGTGCTGAAATTTTTTTAAAGAGTGGCCTTTGTTCGAATAGCCACTCTTTAATATTTCCTTCAATCCATTCACCAATCGGAATGTATATTTCGTAATCTGAAGGGGCTAATTTTAAACTCATTAAAATTAACCTGAACCTTTACTTGATCCAACTATCAAATGTACTTTGATTAGCTTTTATCCATTCAGCTGCGTGTTTCTTAATTGCTTTTTCGCTTTTCTCTCCCTTGTTCATTTTCAAGTTCTGAGCAGCAATATCTCCAAGAGGAATTGAAGCTTTTTTAAGCATCTTTTCTACTTTTGGATTTGCTTTAAGAAAGTCTACGTTAGCCGCTGGTCTAATATCATCAGCACCAAAACCTAAATTTACTTTAGACTTTGTAGCATTAGCAATCTTAGTTGGTTTTGTTTTACTGTATGGAACTTCAATCCAAACTACATCTTTACCAAGTTTTAAAGCACCAACAGTCCAGTTAGGCGTCCATGTATAAAATAGAATTGATTTTCCATTTTTATATTTAGACACTGCATCTGCCATTGAAGCCGAGTAGTCTGCTTTTACTGGATTGATAAATTCACCTAACCCAAGTTCATCAAAATGTTTTGTGATTTGTTTTTCACAACCCCAGCCTGGAGGGCAAGCAACCATGTCTGCTTTTCCATCTCCATTAGAGTCAAACTCTTTCGCATGTTTTTTGATATCCATTACGCTTTTGATACCAAATTTATCTGCTGATTTTTTATCAATTAAATAACCTTGGGCTCCTCCACCCTTCATTACATAACCAACTGGTTTAACTTTTCCTTTAGACTCAGAAATGTAACCATCATGAGTTCCGAACCAACCGTTCACCCATAAATCAACATCACCTGATGTTGCTGCTACATAAAAAACTTGAGGTTTCATTACAGTTGGGCCTGAAACTTTGTAACCCATTTTCTCAAGAGCTGCCTTATAGATCTCAGCCTGAAAATAACCTGTATCCCAGTCTGCCTTACCCATTTTGATCTCATTGGCAAATACAGCACTACTACTAATAGTAAAAGCTGCAATTATTGATACTAAATGTTTTAAATATCTCATATTCCCTCCTAAATTTTAAAAATTTTAACATGTAAAAATTTTTAATGTAACCGTTATACAACTAAAAAGTGAGATATGTCTTATATGCGCACGATAGTGCGCATATTTTCTTATTTGCTAAATAATTCTTAATTTATCCAACTATTAAAGGTTTTTTGATTTGATTTGATCCATTCTTCAGCATGTTTCTTAATTGCTTTTTCACTTTTCTCACCTTTGTTCATTTTTAAGTTCTGAGCAGCAATATCAGCTAAAGGTATAGATGCTTTTTTTAAAAACTTTTCTACTTTTGGATTAGCTTTTAAAAAATCAACATTTGCAGCTGGTCTAATGTCGTTTACACCAAATCCCATATTAAGTTTTGACTTTGTTGCATTTGGTACGCTAACCACTTTTGTTTCGCTAAAAGGAGCTTCGATCCAAACTACATCTTCACCTAATTTTAAAGTTCCAACTGTCCAATTCGGAGTCCAAGTATAAAATAATACTGATTTACCGTTTTTATATCTTGAAATTATATCTGCCATAGCAGCTGAATAATCTGCTTTTATTGGATTAATAAATTCACCCAGTCCAAGCTCTTCGAAATGTCTTGATATAATTTTTTCGCAACCCCAACCTGGATGGCAAGCTACCATATCTGCTTTACCATCGCCATTCGAGTCAAACTCTTTGGCGTGATTTTTTATATCCATTACAGATTTTATATTAAATTTGTCCGCAGTTTTTTTGTCAATTAAGTAACCTTGCAAACCACCACTTTTTGCAACATAACCTACAGGTTTAACCTTACCCATTGCCTCTTTGACATATGAGTCATGATTTCCAAACCAACCGTTAACCCAAAGATCCATATCTCCTGCTGCTGCTGCAACATAGAACACCTGTGGTTTCATAACAGTTGGGCCAGTAACTTTATAACCCATTTTCTCTAATGCTTTTTTATAAACTTCTGCTTGGAAATAACCTGTGTCCCAATCAGCTTTTCC
>CACFUE010000030.1 GCA_902569465.1 uncultured Pelagibacteraceae bacterium
ACGACATTGTAGATAAAGAGTTTGATAAGAAAGTTAATAGAACCAAAAATAGGCCTATTGCTTCAGAAAAAATTTCTATAAAACAATCTCTAATTTATGTTTTAATTCTATGTTTATTAGCTTTTTTTATTCTTTTGCAATTTAATTTATTGACGATTTTTTTAGGGATGGGATCAATGATCTTAGCTTTTGCTTATCCATACATGAAAAGAATTACTTACTGGCCCCAGCTATTTTTAGGTTTAACTTTTAATTGGGGAATGATAATGGCCTGGACCGCATTTGAGGGATATATTTCTTATGAAATTTGCCTTCTTTATCTATCAGCCATATTTTGGACATTGGGGTATGACACCATTTATGGAGCTCAGGATATGTTTGATGATGAAATTATAGGTTTAAAGTCAACCTCAATAAAATTTAAAAAAGATATTAAATTATTTGTTGCATTAACTTATGCAGTCTCAGTAATAATAATAACTTCAATCTTTAAAGATTTTTTAGGTTATAACTTGTTCAGTACAATGTTTTGTTTGTTTATTTTTTCTCTTACATACCAAATTTTGAACTTTAATAAGAATAATCCAAATAGTTGTTTGAAAATGTTTAAAATGAACAACATTTCTGGTTCTCTTTTATTTTTAAGTATTTTATTAATTGAATATTAAATGAATTTTGAGGAAGTTAAACTAATTTTAAAAAGGCTTTTTAAGGAGCACGTTAAAAAGCATATGAAAAGAATTTTAGTTGCTTTAGTACTTTCTTTAATAGTAGCAGGTAGCACATCAGGAATAGCATGGTTGCTTGATCCTGCTGTAAAAAAAATTTTTATAGAGCAAAATGAGGTATTTGCGTGGACAATACCTGTTTTGATAGTAGTTGCTTTTTCAAGTAAAGGATTGTCGCTTTATTTTGCTAGAATAAATATTATTAGAGTTGGTGAAGAAGTTGCTGGGGAAATACAAAAAAAAATAGCTTCAAATATTCTAATTTCAGACATACAAACATTAGATAATAGACATTCTGGAAAATATATCTCCAATGTAATGTTTGACTCCAACCAAATTAGAACTCTAGTTAGTTCTGGTGTTCTTAATTTAATGAAAGACTCATTTTCGGTTATTGCTCTTGTAGCTCTTATGTTTTATCAAAACTGGAAATTAGCTTTGTTCGCACTTATAATGATGCCTCTTGCAGGTGGATTAGCTAAATCTTTAGGAAAAAGGGTTGGTAAAGCAACTTCCAAGGCTGGTAAGTCCTCAGGAAATTTAGCAACTTTTTTATCAGAAATATTCAAGGGATCAAAAATGATTAGAATTTATCAAAAAGAAGATCAAGAAAACATAAAAGCTAACAATGTAATAGACGATCTTGTTGAAAAAAATATTAAAATTGGGAGTGTAATAATAAGAGCTACGCCGATCATGGAAGCTTTGACAGGTATTATGATAGCTGGATTTATAGTTTACTCAGGAAAACTTATTGCTGCTGGTGAATTGGGTGTAAATAATTTTTTCTCTTTTTTAGCTGCTATGATGTTAGCTTACCAACCTATAAGGTCTTTAGCTACTATTAATATGGTAGCTTATCAAGGTGCTGCGGCTTTCAAAAGAATTAGTAATATAATAGATAAAGAAATAGAAATTAAAAATGATAACACTGCACCAAACCTAATCATTAAAAATTCAGATATTGTTTTTGATAACGTTGGCTTCAAATATTCCTCTACTAATGACAAGGCTATTAAAAATATAAATTTAACAATTGAAGGAAATACAATGACAGCATTTGTGGGGCACAGTGGTGCTGGTAAGAGTACAATAATGAATTTATTGCCAAGGTTTTATGACCCTCAAGAAGGATCGATAAAAATTGATGGACAAAATATTAAAAATGTTTCACTTAAATCATTAAGAAAAAACTTATCTTTAGTAAGTCAAGATATAATACTATTTGATGATACGATCAAAAATAATATTTCTTACGCCAATAGCAATGCAACTGAGTCTGAAGTAGTAGAAGCGTGTAAATTTGCAGCTGCAGATGAATTTATCAAAAAACTTCCTAATGGGTATGAAACGGTAATAGGAGAGAACGGAATAAGATTATCTGGAGGTCAAAAACAGAGAATTTCAATAGCAAGAGCAATTTTAAAGAAATCTCCAATTATCCTTTTGGATGAAGCTACTTCATCGCTAGACGCAGAGTCAGAAAAAGTTGTTCAAAACGCAATTCTTAATCTCACAAAAAATAAAACAACTTTGGTAATTGCTCATAGACTATCAACAATCAATAACGCTGATAAAATTTTTATTTTAAAAAACGGAAAAATAATTGACTCTGGTAAACATAATTTTTTGATTCAAAATTGTGGGGAGTACAAATCTTTATATGAAAAACAACTTAAATAAATAAAATGATTTTTTTTTATAAGATTGTTACAATTACATTCTATCCGCTAATTATTTTGTTAATTTTTTTCAGAAAGTTAAGAGGCAAAGAAGACAGTGAGAGATATAAAGAAAAAATCTTCAAAGATTCTTTCAACGTGCATCGAAATAAAGAAAAAAAATTAATTTGGTTTCATTCGGCAAGTATTGGAGAACTTAAAAGTATTATACCTATTATTGAGGAGTTAAATAAAAAACATGCTAATTTAGAGTTTTTAATAACAACTTTAACTTTAAGTGCTGCTAATTTAGCAAAAACTGAGTTTAAAAATTCTCAAAATATTCAACATAGATTTTTTCCTGCAGACGTAAGTTTTTTAATTAAAAAATTTTTATTATTATGGAAACCGTCTTTAATTTTTTTAGTTGACTCTGAAATATGGCCAAATTTAATTTTAACCGTAAAAGAAAAAAATATTCCATTGATTTTGATAAATGCCAGAATAACTTCTAAATCTTTTAGACGATGGAAATTAGTGTCAAACTCAGCTAAAAAGATTTTTAGTTCATTCGATCTTTGCTTATCATCAAATTTAGAAACACAAGAATATTTAAAAGAATTAGGTGCAAATAAAATATCTTATCATGGAAATTTAAAACTAATAAGCAGGCATGAAGAAAATTTAAATTCTGATCTTAATGAAAAAATTTTAAAGAATTCAAATTTTTGGTGTGCAATAAGTACACATGAGGGCGAGGAAGAATTTTGTTTAAAAGTTCACACGAAATTAAAAGAAAATTTTAAAAATTTGATTATGTTATTAGCCCCAAGACACATAAATAGAATTAATGAAGTTAAAAAAATATGTAATAAATATAATCTTGATGCACAAATTATAGATAAAAATAAATTAATCAAAAAAGACAAAGAAATTATTTTAATAAATTCATTTGGAATGCTCTCTAACTTCTTAAAGCACTCATCAAGTGTTTTTGTTGGAAAATCTTTAATCAAAAAATTAAAACCAGTAGGTGGACAAAATCCTATCGAAGCAGCAAAATTTGGTTGTAAAATTTTTCATGGGCCATATGTTTATAACTTTCAAGAGATTTATGATCTTTTCAAAAAAAATAATATTTCTAAAGAAATAACAGATGTTAATTATCTTACTAATGAAATTTCAAAGAATTTCAAAAGTGAAAAAAGTGAAAATTTACAAGTTGTAAATTTTATAAATAAACTTGGAGAAGAGACATTAAATCGTACCATAAAAATTATTAATCCGTATTTAACTAATGAAAATATTCAAACCTAAATTTTGGATTTATAAATATCATTTATTAAC
>CACFUE010000031.1 GCA_902569465.1 uncultured Pelagibacteraceae bacterium
AATGTCAGTAACTAATGCCATTTCTTCAGTTATTATAGTAGGTGCTATAATTGCAGCTTTATCAGGATCATCTGAGAGTATTTTTAATACTTCAAGTATTTTTGGATTTATAGCTATCATTTTAGCAGCCATAAACATTTTTGGGGGATTCTTAGTTACTCAAAGAATGCTTCAAATGTATAAAAAAAAGAAAGATAAAAAGAAATGATCTCAGCAAATTTAGCAGCAATTTTTTATTTAGTATCAGGAATATTATTTATTCTAGCGCTTCGAGGATTATCATCACCGGATACATCTAGACAAGGAAATTACTTCGGTATTGCTGGAATGATTATCGCAATTGTTGTGACATTTTTATCAATAGGTAATTTTTCTTCATCATTAGTTTTTGTAATAATATTTTTAGTTATTGGTGGAGCAATTGGTGCTTTTATTGCCTTTAAAATTCCTATGACAGCGATGCCAGAATTAGTTGCGGGTTTTCATAGTTTAGTTGGTTTAGCAGCTGTTTTTGTTGCAATAGCAGCTTTTTTAAATCCCTCAGCTTTTAACTTAGGAAATATTAATGATATCAAATTAGCAAGCCTCATTGAGATGTCCATAGGGGCAGCAGTTGGGGCAATAACCTTTTCAGGTTCTATTATAGCTTTTTTAAAGTTGAGAGGAATCATGTCTGGTGCACCTATTACATTCAGCGGTCAGCATATTTTAAATTTGATACTTGGAATATGTATTTTTGTTTTAATTTTTTATTTATGTAAGACACAATCCTCGAATATTTTTTGGACAGTAATTGTAATCTCATTTCTTGTTGGTGTTTTATTAATTATACCAATTGGTGGAGCAGATATGCCAGTAGTAATTTCAATGCTTAATTCTTATTCTGGGTGGGCTGCAGCTGGGATAGGTTTTACATTGGAAAATACTGCTTTAATTATAACAGGCGCACTAGTCGGATCCTCTGGAGCAATACTTTCATATATAATGTGTAAAGCTATGAACAGATCTTTCGTAAGTGTAATACTTGGCGGTTTTGGAGCAGACAATTCTACTGATGATAAAAAAGAAAAAAAAGATAATAAACCTGTTAAAAGTGGTAATGCAGAGGATGCAGCCTTTTTAATGAAAAATGCATCATCAGTTATTATTGTTCCAGGTTATGGTATGGCTGTCGCACAAGCTCAACATGCTCTTAGAGAAATGGTAGATAAATTAAAAAAAAACGATATTAAAGTTACATATGCAATACATCCAGTAGCCGGTAGAATGCCCGGACACATGAATGTATTATTGGCTGAGGCGAACGTGCCTTATGATGAGGTATTTGAATTAGAAGATATAAATAATGATTTTGCAAATTCAGATGTTGCTTTTGTAATTGGAGCTAATGATGTTACAAATCCTGTTGCAAAAACTGATCCTAAAAGCCCGATTTTTGGTATGCCTGTTCTAGATGTTGAAAAATGTAAATCTGTTTTATTTGTAAAAAGAAGTTTATCTCCTGGATATGCAGGTATCGACAATGAACTTTTTTATAAAGACAATACATTAATGTTATTTGCTGACGCTAAAAAAATGACTGAGGATATTGTTAAAAATTTAGATTGAATTTTCTGGTTGCGGGGGCTGGATTTGAACCAGCGACCTTCAGGTTATGAGCCTGACGAGCTACCAGACTGCTCCACCCCGCGATAAATTATTTTTTTTTAATATTAATTGCCTGAAGTTTATCCTTCTCTTCTTTAATATCAAAAACTATTGTTTGTTCCTCTTTAAGCACTCTTAGCTTCGAACTCTCTAATGAAGATACATGTAAAAAAATATCTTTCTTTGTTTTGTCGTCTGTTATAAAACCATATCCTTTTTTTGCGTTAAACCATTTAACCTTACCTGATGGCATTTTTAATCCTCTCATTTAAATTGAATTAGTATCTATTTTTTAATTTTTGAAGCTTTTTTATTCTTTTAATGTTTTCAGTTTGAACTCTTTTTTTTCTTTCAGAAGGTTTTTCATAAGTACTTTTCATTTTCATTACCTTGAAAAATCCCTCCTTCTGAAGCTTTCTTTTTAAAACTCGTATAGCCTGTTCAACATTATTGTCTTTTACATCAATTTTAATAAAAACCTCCTGTTAATTTGTTGGTAGTTAACATCTGTTTTGTAGTTTGTCTATAGAGTAGCTTGTGCTTTTTTTTCCTCTCTAATTTTAGCTTTTTTTTCTCTTTCAACTCTTCGTTTAGCTTTATCTAGACTTTTTTGGAAAGCTTCCTGAGTACATAAAGCTAAAATGACCGGATCTCTAGGTTTCAAATTTGAAAAATTCCAGTAACTTCTCTTTCTAATCAAAGAAACTGTTCCCTTAGTGCTACCAACTAGTTTAGAAATTTGACCATCAGTAAGTTCTGGTGCGTTCTTGCACAACCAGAGAATAGCGTCAGGTCTGTCTTGTCTCTTAGACAAAGGTGTATATTTTGGTTTTTTTCTCTCCTTAACTTCAAATTTATCAAGTTTTTTTATCAAGCTTAATTTTTTATTAGAATCTTTAGAACATAACTCAATTTCTTCTCTGGAAAGTTGTCCAGCTAAGATTGGATTGTAAGCTTTGATACCTCTTGCAACATCACCATCAGCGATACCTTTGACCTCTAATTCATGAAGATCACAAAATTCTGCTATTTGTTTAAAGGTTAATGTAGTATTTTCTACGAGCCAAACAGCTGTGGCTTTTGGCATAAATGGCGTATCTGTCATAATCTATTTTTTTGATCTTAAATTGCTAAATTTTTTATTATATTTACTTACTCTACCTTTATCTAAAATTTTTTGAGCACCCCCTGTCCAAGCGTAATGAGATTTAGGATCAATATCCAATTTAAGAGTATCATTCTCTTTACCCCAAGTAGAGCGAGTTTCAAATTCAGTTCCATCTGTCATAACAACTTTAATTTTGTGGTAGTCTGGATGTATGTTCTTTTTCATGACGGGAGTTTTATATGAATTATTCTTTTTACTCAATAACTTTTTTACAAATTAATTCTGTTAATTGATCATGTATAATTGAATTTGAGGCTATTACGTTCTTTTTAAATGGTGATTTTTCATCTTTCTCAAAAAAATCAATAAATCCCCCTGCCTCTTTAAGAATTATAATCCCCGCCGCAATATCCCAATAATTTAATTCTCTTTGCCAATATGCATCAAACCTTCCACACGCGACGTAAGCTAAATCTAAAGATGCGCTTCCAAACTTTCTCACATTAGGAACTTTTTTTGAAACAGAAATATATTCTTCAAAAATTTTTTCCTTAATTTTACTAGTCTGTTTTGGACCACCTGTTACAACTAATGCACTTTCTAATTTTTTTTTATTTGAGACTCTTATTCTAGAATTATTCAAGAAAGCTCCATTACCTTTTTCAGCACAAAACATTTCATTTGTAACTGGATTAAAAATTACACCACACTGAATTTCTTTATTCTCCTCATAGCCAATTGATATAGCAAATTGAGGTATCCCATTTAAAAAATTCATCGTTCCATCTATTGGATCTATGATCCATCTATTAGTAATATTTTTTTTGTTTAAAACCCCAGATTCTTCCGTAATAATTCCATAATCAGGATGAGCTTTTAATAATTCATTTACTATAATTTTCTCAGTTCTTTTATCTGCAGAGGAAACAAAGTCTCCAGGTGACTTTGTAG
>CACFUE010000032.1 GCA_902569465.1 uncultured Pelagibacteraceae bacterium
CAGAATTTTTTAATACATCTATGGCTCTTAATGTTATATCATCTAAGTTTCCAATTGGCGTTGAAACAATGTACAAACTATTATTGTTAACTTTCATATTATGAAAAAAACTTTAACTATAATATTATCCTATTTATTATTAATTTTTAATTCTAATGTTAAGCCTGAAGAAGATAATAAAAATCTTAAAATTGGATTAATTGCACCATTAAGTGGGGAATATAAAGAGTTAGGTAATTCACTTCTTTACTCTTTACAGTTAGCTTTGAGTGAAATTGGGGATGAAAATGTTTTTGTAATACCGAGAGACACTGGGTTTAACAATAAAGACAAACTAAATAGTGCTATTCAGGATATAAAATCTCAAGGTGTTAAAGTTATAATTGGTCCTATGAGTTTCGAAGATTTTGATGAAGTAAAAAAATATAGTGATATTACTTTTATTTCACCATCAAACATAACACCTGAATTTACAAACAACATTATTAGTGTGGGGATTAGTTTAGAGTCTCAATTAAGTACAATTATTAATTTTATAAAAAAAAAGAAAAAGAAAAGAACAATAATAATGTTTCCTCAAAATCAATACTCAGAGCTAATTGAGAATAAATTAAAAAAATTAAATTTAGATAATTTAAAGAAATTTAAATATGATCCAAATCCTGAGGTATTAACCGGTGAAATAGAAATATTAACTAATTATTCTCAACGTAAAAGAAATTTAGAATTGAGAAAAAAAATGTTTGAAGATAAAGAAGATGAACAATCAATAAGACAACTTGAGAGGCTTGAACAGCTCTATACTTTAGGTGATGTCAACTTTGACTCTGTTATAATAATAGATTTCGGCAACAATCTTAAAAGCGTTCTAACATCATTAGTTTACACTGATGTAAGTCAGGACAAAGTGCTTTTTACCACTGTAAATCAATGGTTCGATCAAAGTATATTTTATGAAAATACAATTAAAAATTTATTTTATCCTTCGGTAAATTATAAAGAATTTAAAAAGTATAATGAAAATTATTATAATAAATACAAATCGTTTCCTAATGAAATTACTATTTTAACATATGATGCGATAGGATTAATTTACTATGCTTGGAAAAAAAATGGGAAAATAAATTCTGTTAATGATTTCTCTTTTAAAAGTAAAATTAAAGGTAAAATAGGGACATTTAGTTTTAAAGATAAAAAAGTTACTCAAGATCTTGAAATTTATAAAACAGATAAAAATAGATTTATAAAGTTTTAACTTTCTTCTTAAGCTTTTTAAAAGCTACAAACCTGTGATCAATTTTAATTTTTTTTGATTTAGTCATTTGACCAAATGTAATTTTTTTGTTTTTGGGTATGAAAATAGGATCGTATCCGAATCCTTTTTTTCCAATAACACTTAGAGAAATATTACCATAAACTTTTCCCTCAACTGTGATGGGTTTCCCTTTTTTTGTTTTGTATGAAAGGCTACAAACAAATGTGGCTGATCTATTTCCTTTTTTTTCTAACTTTTTTAAAATATATTTCATAGCCTTCAAAAAACCTCCTTTTTTTTTTGCTAATCTAGCTGAGTAAATTCCTGGTTTATTTTTAAGAGACTTTATACACAAACCCGAGTCATCTGAAATAACCGGGTAATCTACGAATTTAGAAAAGAAGTTTGCTTTTAATTTTGAATTTAAATTAAAAGTTTTTCCTGTCTCTTTTGGGCTACGTATTTTTAATTTTACTGGAGATATTTTTTTAGTTTTTTTTGATATCAATTGTGCAATTTCTTTGAATTTTCCTTGGTTATGGGTACCTATTAAAATTTTTCTCATAAGGCCTAGTAATTTAATAAATATTTACTATATAGCAACATAATGGTTGAAAATAACATAAAAAAAGAAAAAGAAGCTGAAGAAGATAAACCTAAAGAATCTTCTAAGGTTTCAAAAGAAATAAGTGTAGAGGAAAAACTTAAAGAAACAGAGGATAAATTATTAAGATCTTTAGCAGAAATTGAAAACCAAAGACGTAGATTTGAAAAGGAAGTGAAAGATGCATTTGAATTCGGGTCTTTCAATTTTGCTAAAGAAAGTTTAGCAATCTTAGATAATTTACAAAGAGCTAAAATTGCTATAAGTAACGATGTTGTCCTTAAAGAGAATAAAGACCTAAATAAATTTTTAGAAAATATATCAATAATTGAGAAAGATCTCATATCAATTTTTGAAAAGAATAATATTAAAAAAATAGAAGCTAAAGGTAAAAAATTCGACCCTAATATTCATCAAGCGATGAGTGAAATAGAGGATGAAAAATCTGAACCTGGAACTATTGTTCAAGAGATACAATCTGGCTACATGCTTGCTGACAGACTATTAAGACCAGTATTAGTAGGTATTGCCAAAAATAGTGCAAAAAACCCAACAAAAGACGAAAAAAAAGAGAAAAATTAACCTTGTAGAAGAAAAATAAACACCCATATAGAAATTAACCAAAGAGGATAAATAAATATAATGAGCAAAGTAATCGGTATTGATTTAGGAACCACAAATTCATGCGTTGCAATAATGGATGGTTCACAGGCAAAAGTTT
Source organism: uncultured Pelagibacteraceae bacterium (assembly GCA_902569465.1). Taxonomy (GTDB): domain Bacteria; phylum Pseudomonadota; class Alphaproteobacteria; order Pelagibacterales; family Pelagibacteraceae; genus Pelagilacustribacter. Next base: position 2,581 of record CACFUE010000032.1, read on the forward strand.
TAGAAAATGTTGAGGGTGCTAGAACAACACCTTCAGTTGTCGCTTTTTTAGAAAATGAAGAGAAGTTAGTTGGTCAGCCTGCTAAAAGGCAAGCTGTAACTAACGCTGGTGACACTATATTTGCTGTAAAAAGACTTATAGGTAGAAAATTTGATGGCAAATCAGTTCAAAAAGATATTTCTAAAGTTCCCTATAAAATTGTTAAATCGGATAATGGTGATGCTTGGGTAGAAGGTAAAGGTAAAAAATATTCTCCCGCACAAATATCTGCATTTGTTTTACAAAAAATGAAAGAAACTGCTGAAAAGTACTTAGGTCAAGCAGTGACAAAAGCTGTAATTACAGTGCCTGCTTATTTTAACGACTCTCAAAGACAAGCTACAAAAGACGCAGGTAAAATTGCAGGTTTAGAAGTTTTAAGAATTATAAATGAACCTACTGCAGCCTCACTTGCTTATGGTTTAGATAAGAAAGGTGGTAAGAAGATAGCAGTTTATGATTTAGGCGGAGGTACATTTGATATATCAATCTTGGAAATAGGTGATGGTGTATTTGAAGTAAAATCTACAAATGGGGATACGTTTTTAGGTGGAGAGGATTTTGATGATACTATTGTTGAATATCTTGCCACTGAGTTTAAAAAAGATAATGGAATCGATTTAAAAACTGATAAATTAGCGCTTCAAAGATTAAAAGAAGCGGCTGAAAAAGCTAAAATCGAACTTTCTTCTGCTGCCCAAACAGAAATAAACTTACCATTTATAACTGCAGATAAATCTGGACCAAAACATTTAAACTTAAAATTTACAAGAGCTAAACTAGAGGCCTTAGTGCAAAGTTTAGTTGATAAAACTTTAGAACCCTGCAAAACAGCTTTAAAAGACTCTGGATTTTCTGCTGCTGAAATCAACGAGGTAGTGCTTGTTGGTGGGATGACAAGAATGCCAAAAATAATTGAGACAGTTAAAAACTTCTTCGGAAAAGAACCTAACAAAAGTGTAAATCCTGATGAAGTGGTAGCAATGGGTGCTGCTATTCAAGGTGGTGTGCT
>CACFUE010000033.1 GCA_902569465.1 uncultured Pelagibacteraceae bacterium
TTTAAGTCTAATCCTACTTCTCTAAATGACTCTGAAATATTTCTATAATCCATTTGATATGTTTTCTTATCAGTTTTTAATTTTGATTTACTCCCAATTGCATCACGAAAAGGTCCATAAAAATTTGATGCATATTTAATTGCATAAGAAAGTATAGCAACATTTTTAAAATTATTTTTATCCAGCATTTTTCTTATCACACCAACTCTACCATCCATCATATCTGAGGGTGCAATAATATCACAACCCATTTTTGCTTGAAGTAATGCTTGTTTGGTTAATATTTTAATTGTTTCGTCGTTATCAATTTTATTGTTTAATATTATGCCATCATGACCATGTGAAGTGTATGGATCTAGAGCGACATCACACATTACTCCAATTTTTGGATATCTTTTTTTAATCAATCGTAAACTTTTACAAACCAAGTTATTGGGATTAAGAGCTTCAGAGCCTCTTTTATCTTTCTTTTTATCAGATGTATTTGGAAAAAGTGCAATCATCGGAATTTTATATTTTTCTACTTGTTTTAAAATTACATGTAATTTATCAATGGTATATCTATTTACCCCGCTCATTGATTTTATAGGCTCAATCTTGTTTTTTCCTTCCCTCACAAACACAGGTAAAACTAAATCATTATGTGAAATATTGTTTTCAGAGACTAAATTTCTGATCCAAGCGGTATTTCTTAATCTTCTTAACCTCGTTTTTGGATATGATCCAATTATTTTCATGCAAAGTCCTGATTTTTTATAATGTAATGCGACAAATATAATATTATAATTATGATAAGTGTAATTTAATTACTTATTATGAGCAATAAAAAACTAAATAAGATTTTTAAAACTGCATGTATTGCCTCGGATCATGCTGGTTATAATTTAAAAGAGGACATTAAAAATCATTTAATAAACAAAAACATATCAATTTTTGATCTTGGCCCGATGAATAATAAATCAGTAGATTACCCTGATTTTGCTAAAAAACTGGCTAATAGAATCAAGCTTAAAAGAAGCGATGTTGGGATACTAGTATGTGGCTCTGGGACAGGCATGGCAATATCTGCTAATAAAATCAAATCAATTAGGGCGGCTGTATGCTACAATTTGAAGTCTACAAGATTGTCTAGACAACATAATAATGCTAATATAATAGCATTAGGCTCAAGATTAACTAAAAAAAAATTATCTTTAAAATTAGTTGAGGTTTTTTTAAAAACTAAGTTTGAAGGTGGAAGACATTTAAGAAGGGTAAAAAAAATATAGCAATGTCAATAGCAATAAAAATTAATAAGTATCTTAATAGTTTTTTTAAACTTGATTTAGAAAAAGCAGACAAAGAACTATATAGATCTATAGAGGATGAATTTACTCGACAAAAAAATCATATCGAATTAATTGCATCTGAAAATATTGTTTCCAGAGCAGTTTTAGAAGCACAAGGCTCGGTTTTAACTAATAAGTATGCAGAAGGTTATCCTGGAAAAAGATATTATGGTGGCTGTGAACACGTGGATGTTTCAGAAAATTTAGCGATTGAAAGAGCAAAAAAACTATTTGATTGTAAATTCGCAAATGTCCAACCACATTCAGGAGCACAAGCGAACGGAGCAGTTTATTTAGCTTTGTTAAAACCAGGAGATACTACTTTAGCAATGAGTTTAAATTCTGGAGGCCATCTAACTCATGGCGCCAAACCTGCACAATCTGGTAAATGGTTTAATGCACTTCATTACGAAGTAAATGAAGCCACTGGATTAATTGATTATGAGAGTGTTGAAAAATTAGCAATTGAAAATAAACCAAAACTTATTATAGCTGGAGGTAGTGCATATTCTAGAATTATAGATTTTAAAAGATTTAGGGAAATTTGTGATAAAGTAGGCGCATATCTTTTAGTTGATATGGCACATTTCTCTGGACTAGTGGCAGGGGGTGCTTATCCGAACCCTACTAAATATGCTGATGTTGTTACATCTACTACTCATAAAGTTTTAAGAGGTCCTAGAGGCGGTATTATTTTAACAAATAGAGAAGACTTAATTAAAAAATTTAATAGTGCAATCTTTCCAGGGTTGCAAGGCGGACCACTTATGCACGTAATAGCAGCTAAAGCAGTTTGTTTTAAAGAAGCCCTGTCTGATGATTTTAAAGATTATACTAAAAGTGTAATTAACAACGCTAAAGTACTTTCAGAAAGATTAAAAGAAAAAGGATTCAAAATTTTTTTCAGGTGGAACCGATACTCATTTAATGCTTATAGATTTAAGATCATTTGGCGTAACTGGAAAAGATGCGCAAGCATCTTTAGGAAGAGCTAATATAACATGTAATAAAAATGGAATACCTTTTGATACTGAGAGTCCAATGATTACTTCAGGAATAAGGTTGGGAACTCCAGCATGTACTACAAGAGGTTTTGGTGAAGATGAATTCAAACTTGTGGGCGATTTAATCTTCAAAGTTGTAAAAGGGTTAAGCGAGAATAAAGAAGATAACTCAAAAGTAGAAAAAGAGGTCCAAAAAGAAATCATTGATCTTTGCTCTTCTTTTCCAATATATGGGAAATAATCTAATAGACTATGCTTTGTCCATTTTGTAGAGAAAAAGATACATCAGTGGTAGACTCTCGACCTACTGAGGATGGTACAGCAATAAGAAGAAGGAGGCTTTGTGGTTGCGATAGGAAAGAGAGATTTACAACATTTGAAAGAGTTCAATTTCAAGAATTAACCGTAATTAAAGGAAATGGTAAAAGAGAGCCTTTTGATAGAGATAAGATTTCAAAATCAATTAGAATTGCCACTAGAAAAAGACCTATAGACTCTGAAACAATAGAAAAATTTATTTCAAAAATAGTCAGAAACCTTGAGGGACTTGGTGAAAGTGAAATTCCAACACCAACGATAGGAAAGTTCATTATGGAAGGTCTTTCATCATTAGATAAAGTTGCCTACGTTCGATTTGCTTCGGTCTATAAAAATTTTAAAGAAGCTAAGGATTTTGAGGAATTTGTAGGCAATTTAGATGAAACTAAATCATAATTTTTTTTTAAATTTAGCATTTAATTTGGCCGAAAATCACTTGGGTAAAACAAAAACAAACCCCTCAGTTGGTTGTCTGGTTGTAAAAAATAATGCAGTTATTAGTTCAGGCATTACGTCTGTTAACGGTAGACCACACGCAGAGTTTAATGCATTAAATAAAAAATTGAATTTTAAGAATTCTAACATGTATGTAACCTTAGAACCTTGTGCCCATTATGGTCTTACTCCACCAT
>CACFUE010000034.1 GCA_902569465.1 uncultured Pelagibacteraceae bacterium
TCCAGCTTCTTTACGAAAACAAGGTGTAGAGGCCACAAATCTTTGAGGTAAATGTTCTTGATTAATTAAAGATTTTCTAACTAAATTTGTTAATACAACTTCTGCAGTGGGTATTAAAAATTTTCTTTGGTCTGAATTTTCAAATTTTATTTCAAATTGATCTTCTTCAAATTTTGGAAGTTGCCCAGTTCCAAACATTACATCTTCATTAACTATCAAAGGAGGTGAAATTTCAACGTATCCAAATTTTACTGAATGTACATCTAACATAAAATTAATTAGTGCTCTTTCCAGTAAAGCAATTTGACTTCTTAAAATAACAAATCTTGATCCAGATAATTTAGAAGCTGTATCAAAATCAATTTGATTAGATTTAAAACCAATTTCTATATGTGATTTTGGTTTAAAAGAAAACTTTTTGATTTTTCCAAATTTTTTTATTAATTTATTTGAACTTTCATCTTTACCAACAGGCACGTCATCTTGAGCTATATTTGGCAAGACTTGTATAAGTTCGTTTAGTTTTTTTTGTGCGTCAATTTGTTTTTTTGATATTTCTAATATTTTTTCGGAAATTTTTTTTGATTTTTCAAAATTATTCTCATTTTTAGATTTTGATAAAATTCCTTTTTCTTGTTCCAATTTTTCTTTTTCATTTATTAGTTTTCTATTGTTCTCATCAAGCTTTTTAAATATATCAATTTCTAAAACAAAGTTCCTATCAGCAAGTTTCTTTTTAAAAGTAGTCAAATTTTTTCTTAAATCTTTAATACTATGCATTTTCTATCTCTTCCTCTTTTTTCTTTTCAGTAAATCTTACTGTAAATATAGATAACTCATAAAGTAATAATAGCGGTATTGCCAGTCCAACTTGCGTTATTGGATCAGGAGGAGTTAAAATTGCTGCTGCAGCAAAGATAATAACGATAACATATCTTCTTCTAGTTTTTAAATAATTAGAATTTACAATGCCTATTCTAGCCAATAGATTTAGTAATATGGGCAATTGGAAACTTAACCCAAACGCAAATATTAATCTCATTATTAAAGATAAATATTCATTAACCTTTGCTTCAAGTTGTATAGGTAAACTTGTATTGGTACCCAGTGTTTCAAAAGATAAAAAAAACTTTATAGCTAAAGGCATTACCAAATAATAAACTAAAAGACCCCCTAATAAAAAAAGTATAGGTGTAGAAACCAAATACGGCAAGATTGCTTTCTTCTCATTTTTATAAAGCCCGGGTGCAATAAATTTATAAATTTGTATTAAAAAAACAGGACTACCTAAAAAAAGAGCAGAAAAAAAAGCAACTTTTATGTAAGTGATAAAAGTTTCGTGTAAAGCTGTAAATATTAGTCGTCTAGAGATTTGATCATCCTTAACTGCATTGGCATAAGGTTCTACTAGAAAATTATAAATTTGTTCAGCAAAAATATATGAGATTATGAATACAACAAAAATAAATACTAAAGAATTCATTAATCTTGTACGCAACTCAATAAAATGACTTGTAAATGAATTATTATCAGCCATTTTCTTCTGATTCTTTTTTTATCTTTTTATTTTCAGTTATAATTTCTTCTTCTAAATTTACTTCTTTAGTTACAGATGTTACTTCTTTTTGAAAATTGCTTATAGTATTTTTAAATTTACCTATGTAAGACCCTATTTTTTTTAGAGCTATAGGAAACTCTTTTGGACCTAAAACTAATATTGCAATAATTACTACTGATAAAATCTCTAACCATCCAATTTGAGGCATTTTGTTTATTTTTTTTCGGAGTCAGGATTATCTGACTTTGAGTTCTCTTCTTGATTATTTGTAGATGTATCATCAGACATTCCTTTTTTAAAACTTTTAATGCCTTTAGCTACATCCCCCATCAAGCTTGATATTTTTCCTCTACCAAAGAGTAAAACAACAAGAACAACAACGATTGCAATTTGCCAGAAACTAATACCCATCAATTAATTATATACAATAAAAAGAATTAAATAAATATATTTATTTATCATCTTCAGGTGCTTTTTTTATAGCCTCATCAATATCTTCGTAAATATTCTGTTTTTCAGATATTGACTGTTCCTTAAAGAATTTTCCAGTTCCAAAAATAGACTTATCAATACTTGAAGTATCAATTAGTCCAGCCGAGCCCAGTTCGTCCACTGTTGGCAGATCAGAAAGTTTTTGAATATTAAAGTGATTGAGGAAATTTTCAGTAGTTGTGTATTGAATTGGTTTTCCTGGGACATCTTTGCGTCCAGCAGGTCTAACCCAATCTAATTCTAATAGGATATCTAGGGTATTTGATGCAAATGACACACCTCTTATTTCCTCTATTTCAGATCTAGTGACTGGTTGGTGGTAAACAATAATTGATAAAGTCTCAATAGTAGCTTTTGATAATTTTTTTTGTGTAGATTTTTGTAAAGCCATTAATTTAGATAAATCATCGGCAGTTCTAAAAGACCACTTGTTTTTAATACAAACTAAATTAATTCCTCGTTTTTTATAAGTTTCTTGTAAATTTTCTAAAATTTTTTTTATATTAATCGTAGTTTGAATTCTTTTTTCAATTGTCTCAATATCTAAAGGTTCTGATGCAGCAAAAAGTATAGCCTCAATTTGTCTTTCAATTTTTGTTGGAGACGTTGGAAAATCAATTATATTATTTTTCTTTTTCCCTTTCATGCTAAGTTTTTTTAATCATTATTTTTTTAAAATATTTATCTTGAGAAACTGATATAACACCTTCTTTTGCTAATTCTAGACTAGCAGAGAAAATACCAGCTATTCCAGTTCGCTTCATTTTGTTTTCGGCATAGAATTTCGGTATAAACTCCATTAAATTTTTCCAATCGATAATTTTATCTAAATTGTTTTTAATTTGTTTCATTCCCTCTTCAGTCGTGAATACTGGAAGTTTTGGAATGCTAATATTTTGAAAAGTTTTTTGCATTTGAATGTTGGAGTATGTTTTAAGTAGTTCATAAAGTGAAACATCATAAACAGGTGTATTAATTGATCTAATTCCTCCTTTCATCCCCCTAGTGAAAATATGCACACCTAATCTTTTTTTTTGTAACATTTGATCAGATAGGATCCGAATAAGTTCTAATTTTTTAAGTTGTAATTTAAGTTTTTCTGCTACCTCTTTAGCTTTAAAATCATCCTCTTTATCTTCTGGCAACAACAATTTTGATTTTAAATATGCTAACCAAGTAGCCATTAGTAAAAACTCCGAAGCTGTTTCTAGA
>CACFUE010000035.1 GCA_902569465.1 uncultured Pelagibacteraceae bacterium
TGGGTATATATTGAGAGAGTTTTAACTAAAGGTAAATATCATCAATTAGGTAGAAATGTTCTTAAAACTAATAATATACTAGTGCTGAATTTTAATAAATATGGAATTTTAGAGAATAAAAGATTTTTTGATAAAAATGACAAAGAAGTTGTGAAATTTTCACAAAAACAAACAGAAAATGATCTTGTAAAAAAAAGTTTTATTCAAGATTTTTTACAAAGTATAAAAACAAAGATGTATGGAAACAGGTAAATATTTCTAGTGAGCAATTACTGCTAATAACAAAAGAGCCACAATGTTTGTAATCTTAATCATTGGATTAACCGCTGGACCCGCTGTATCTTTATATGGATCGCCAACTGTGTCTCCTGTTACTGCAGATTTATGAGCGTCTGAACCTTTTCCTCCAAAATTACCATCTTCAATATATTTTTTAGCATTGTCCCATGCGCCACCACCAGCAGTCATTGATACTGCTACAAACAATCCAGTAATAATAACGCCCAATAACATTGCACCAAGAGATGATAAAGCTGCTTCCATTCCAGCAATTTGAAAAATAATGAAATAAAGAAGTATTGGAGATAGTACTGGAAGTAATGAAGGAATTATCATTTCTTTAATAGCTGCCTTAGTAAGCAAGTCAACGAGCTTACCGTAATCAGGTTTTCTTTTTCCTTTCATGATGCCAGGAATTTTTTTAAATTGTCTTCTTACTTCAATTACAACTGAACCGCCTGCTCTACCTACTGCTTGCATACCCATTGAACCAAATAAGTAAGGTAACATTCCACCAATGAGCAATCCAGCAACAACGAATGGATTTGATAAGTCAAAGGTAACATTTACACCCTCTAACGCGGAACCACTTACTTTTGAAAAATACTTTATGTCTTCGGTATAAGCTGCAAAAAGTACTAATGCACCAAGACCTGCTGAGCCAATAGCATAACCTTTTGTAACAGCCTTAGTTGTGTTTCCTACTGCATCTAAAGCGTCAGTAGTTTTTCTTACATTTTTTGGTAATTTTGACATTTCTGCAATTCCACCAGCATTGTCAGTTACTGGTCCATAAGCATCTAAAGCTACAACCATCCCAGTCAAGGCTAACATTGCAGTCACTGCTATCGCTATTCCATATAATCCTGCCAAACTATTTGTGTACAAAATACCAGCAACAATTATTAATGCCGGTATTGCAGTTGCTTCCATTGATATAGCTAAACCTTGAATAACATTTGTACCATGACCAGTAGTAGAGGATTTTGCAACTGTTTTTACAGGTCTATAATTTGTTCCAGTATAATACTCAGTAACCCAAATTAATAAACCAGTGATAACAAAACCAACAACACCGCAGATATATAGGTCTAGGCCAGAAAAAATTGCACCAGCATTATTGTTGTAAGTGCTATTCAAACCGATAATGGAGTTTGTTATTGGATACATTATTATTAATGAAGTTAGTGCAGTTACTATAAAACCTTTATATAAAGCACCCATAATACTTTTATTTTTTTCCTAATTTAACAAACCATGTGCCTATAATCGAAGTGATGATACAAGCTCCTCCAATTGCCAAAGGGTAGACCATTAAGTTATAGTCCTGAGGTGAAAATATAGAGGCCAATACCATAGTAGCAACTATTGTTACTGCGTAGGTCTCGAACAAATCAGCTGCCATACCGGCACAATCTCCAACATTGTCACCGACATTGTCAGCAATAACGGCAGGATTCCTAGGGTCATCTTCAGGTATGCCAGCTTCGACTTTACCAACTAAATCAGCTCCAACATCTGCTCCCTTAGTAAAAATTCCACCCCCTAATCTTGCAAAAATAGAAATAAGAGAAGCTCCAAATCCTAATGCTACTAAAGCATTTATTATTTCTCTATTATCAACTTTTAAATTTATCAAAACTATATAATAAAGGGTAATAGCAAGGAGTGCTAAACCAGCAACCAATAATCCTGTAATTGCACCAGATTTAAAAGCAATAGTAAGACCACTTTGTAAACTTTTTCTTGAGGCTTCTGCGGTTCTTACATTAGCTTTGACTGAAATAAGCATACCAACATAGCCTGCAACACCTGATAAAAAAGCACCGATGAAATAACCTAAACCAACAAGATAATTAAAAAAATATGTTACAATACCTAATACAATGAGTCCTACGGCTGCAATAGTTTTATATTGTCTATTTAAATAAGCTTTAGCGCCTATTTGAATAGCTTCGGCTATTTCTTGCATTTTGGAGTTTCCAGCGCTTGAGGAAATAATTTGACCAGATAGAAGATAACTATAAGCGACAGCTAATATACCGGTAAAAGAAATTAGGTAAAGTAATTCTAAATAATTTGTCATTATAATAAACGGATAAATGCCAAAAAAGGATTAAAAACGCAAGCTAAAGTTATCAATTTTTTAATCTTTTTACTCATCTTTTCTAACAACTTTTGATATTTTATCCAAAATAGCGTTTAAATAACCAATTTGAACTTTCTCTAAAAAAAATTCCGATGCTAATAGATATTCACTAATAATTACCTTTTTTGGATTGTTGTGTTTAAACAATAATTCAAATACAGCAGCAAATAATATTATTTTAAGTAATTTATCTGTTTTTTTTAAATCAATATCGTCTTTTAAATTCTGCAATATTGTTTCTTCAATTAACTCAGATCTCTCTATAGTTCCAGAAACAACATCTTTAATAAATTTTTTAAATTGATTTTTAGGATAAATAATTTTCTCATCGGGATTCATCAATGATCCATATATTTTTTGAATAATCTTTATTCTAGGACTCGAATTTTTGCTTAAAGATTTTTTGTTCACTTTTTTTTTGGGTAAAGAACATCGATAACAGCTTCGACTGCCTCAGCTCCTTTATTAATTCTTTTATTAATTTGTTTAGGTTTCAAGCAAGTTAATATTCCATTCCCAATAGGTTTTTTACTTAAAATAGATAAATTAATTAAACCATTCGTTATAGATTGAGAAATAAAATTAAAATTCGGAGTTTCGCCCTTTATAATAATTCCTAAAGCCACAAACGCATCAAATTTTTTTATGTTTCTAGAAATAACGACAGGTATTTCAAATGATCCATTAACTCTAATTATCGACCATTTTATCTTCTTATTTTTTAATGCATCTTTAGCAGAATTAAGCAATGAATTAGTTCTATTATATCTTGATATAACAATTAAAATCTTTTTCATTAAATGATCTCTTGTTTTTTAATCTTTATTCCAA
>CACFUE010000036.1 GCA_902569465.1 uncultured Pelagibacteraceae bacterium
CATCAAGCAATCGAGGCTAAAGAAAATGTAAAAATAGAAGAGGAAAATCAAACTCTTGCTTCAATTACCTATCAAAATTACTTTAGGCTATATAAAAAACTCGCAGGAATGACAGGAACTGCGATGACGGAGTCTGAAGAGTTTTATGATATTTATAAACTAAATGTCGTATCGATACCCACACATAAAAAAATGCTTCGAAAAGATTTTAATGATAAGATTTTTAGAACTGAAAAAGAAAAATATATAGCAATTACAAATAAAATAATTGAGTGTAACAAAAAAGGTCAACCTGTTTTAGTTGGAACAACTAGTATTGAAAAATCTGAGCATATTTCAAATTTTCTTAACGAAAAGGGAGTTACGCATAATGTATTAAATGCCAAACAACATGAACAAGAGGCACAAATTATTGCGGAAGCCGGTAAAACCAGTGCCGTTACAATCGCTACAAATATGGCTGGTAGGGGCACAGATATAAAACTTGGAGGTAACAAAGATTTTTTAGATAAAAAACAAACTAATAACGTAGAGGAATTTCAAAAAAATGAGAGAGCAGTTAAGGAATTAGGAGGTTTATTTATAATTGGTACTGAAAGGCATGAAAGCAGAAGGATTGATAATCAATTGAGAGGAAGATCAGGAAGACAAGGAGATCCAGGTGCTACAATATTTTTTATAAGCTTGCAGGATGAACTTATGAGAATTTTTGGCGGGGACTCTATTGATGGAATGTTAAAAAAACTTGGTCTCAAAGAAAACGAGTCTATAGATCATCCTTGGATTAATAAAGCTATGGAAAGAGCTCAAAAAAAAGTTGAAAGTAGAAATTTTGATATTAGAAAAACGTTAATCAAATTTGACGATGTAATGAATGATCAGAGACAAGTAATATTTTCACAGAGACTTAAGATTTTAAAAGAAGAAAACATCAGCGATATAATTATGGATTTTTTTGAGGAAACTTCAAAAAAATGCGAGAAATCAATGAATAATTATAAAAAATCTAATGATGAAAAATATTTAACTGAAATTAAAAATATAACAGGAAATTCTTTAAATGATAAACAGATTAAAAGTTTGGCGTCACAAGATAAAGAAAATTTTTTAAATGAGCTAAAAAATTTATTTTTAAGTAAAAGAAAATCAAGAGTAGATCTTCTTGGAGAAATTCAGAATAAAGATTTAGAGAAAAAAATCTTTTTACAGATTATTGATTTTTCTTGGAGATCACACCTTCAATATTTAGAACAGTTAAGGCAAGTTATAGGACTGAGACAGTACGGTCAAAAAGATCCGTTGTCTGAATTTAAAAAAGAAGCTTTTTTATTATTTGAAGGATTGTTGTTAAAAATTAAAAATGATGTGATAAAATTATTATTTAATTTAAATATTGTGGTTTCAAATAATGAAAAAAAACAATTTACTGAAGAAAAAGTTGATAAAAATAAAAACTTTAAAAAAGTTGGAAGAAATGACAAATGTCCTTGTGGTTCGGGTAAAAAATTCAAATATTGCCACGGTAATGTTTAGGATTAAATTTTTTGAAATGCATTCAGAGCTTTTAATCTCGCTTTTTCATGTATCACTATTGGAAAAGGATAGTCTTTTCCTAGCTTTAAAATTTTTTCATCGTTAATTTCCCAAGGCTTATGAATGAATTTACTAGGCAAATTTTTTAATTCGGGTACCCATTTTTTTACATACTCTCCGCTTTTATCAAATTTTTCACCTTGCAAAATTGGATTAAAAATTCTGAAATAAGGTGCTGCATCCGCTCCACATCCAGCGACCCATTGCCATCCAGCTACATTATTTGCTTCATTATAATCTAACAAACAATTTCTAAAGTGTTTTTCTCCCTCTTTCCAATCTATCAATAGATGTTTGACTAAAAAAGATCCTACTATCATTCTAACTCTATTATGCATCCATCCTGTTGAATATAATTCTCTCATACCTGCATCAACAATTGGATAGCCGGTAATCCCTTTTTTCCAAGCAGTTAAATGTTTAGAACTTTTTTCCCAAGGAAATTTATCAAATTTTTTAGAGTAATTGCTTTTAAGCATATAAGGAAAATGGTTAATTAACGAATGATTAAATTCTCTCCAACCTATCTCTGCTAAGAATTTTTCTGTGTTTTTTTTTTTTATCTTTAAACATTCCTCCCAAATAGTCTCTACATGTATTTGGCCGTGTTTAATAAAAGGAGATAGTTTAGAAGTACCTTGTATGCCAGGAAAATTTCTTCCATCTGAGTAATTTTCAATTTTATGACTTATAAATTTCTTTAACTCTTTAATTGCTTGTTCTTCACCAGGTACCCAATACTTTTCAAATTTTTTATACCATTTTTTTTTCGGAAATATTTGATTTTGATTTGAATTAGATCCAAAAAAAGAAGTTTTATCTTTACATTTTGAGATATTTTTTTCTTTAGATGGAATTTTTTCCATATAAAATTTTTCAGAATTTCTCCAAAAGGGAGTAAAAACTTTAAAAGGGGTTCCATCACTTTTTTTAATCTCATCAACTTCATTTAATATGTTTCCTTTACAAATTTTAAAATGTATTTTTTTAATCTTTAAATTTTGTGATAAATAATTGTCAAATTTTAAGTAACTTGGTTCATAAGTTTTATTCCAATAAAGAGAAAAATTTTTTTTCTTAATTAATGAATTGAAGAAAGTGCTATAGTTTTCAATGTTTATAACCTCTAAATTAATATTATAGTTATTTAATTTATCTTTGAAGTCTTTTAAGGATTGTACAATCCACCACCTTTGCGCTTCTTGATTTTCAAATTTTTTTTTTTTATAAAGATAAAAAGCAACTACATAGTCATGGTTTTTTGTAGCTTCTAATAATGCTAAATTTTTTTTTATCCTAAAATCTTCTTTTAACCAAAAAAGTCCGATGTGTTTACTCATACACAATTTTAACAAATTTATTTTAATATTTCGATGTGATTAAATCGCATTTTGAAGGTGGCCTTGGTAAGAATCGCACTTACGACACATACCTTTTCAGGGTACTGCTCTACTACTGAGCTACAAGGCCATTTACTTGAAAACTACATGGTTCTACATTAATTGAAAAGCACTTTCTATAAAAAATTAAAAAAATTATAATTTTCCGTTTTTTCTCAATTTTTTTCTTAAATTTGTACCCGATATTCTTTGTA
>CACFUE010000037.1 GCA_902569465.1 uncultured Pelagibacteraceae bacterium
GACCTAAAAAACCTGATTTGTTCTCTCTATCAGGAGAGACTGAATTATTTCAAAACGAGAAGGGTATAACTATCAAGATAGATAGATCAAGAGATGACAATTTAACTGATTTTGGTAGAGCTACACTTACAGATAGATATTTAGGTCAGAGCGAAAGTTTTCAAGATTTATTTGCAAGAGTTGCTAGTGTTTATGCTGATGATAATTTACACGCTCAAAGAATTTACAATTACATAAGCAATTTATGGTTCATGCCAGCCACACCTGTTTTATCCAACGGTGGTACCGAAAGAGGACTACCGATTTCATGTTTTTTAAATGAAGCTAGCGATAGCCTTGAGGGAATCACAAATCTTTGGGAAGAGAATGTTTGGCTTGCAGCTAGAGGAGGCGGAATAGGGAGCTACTGGGGTAATTTAAGATCTATTGGTGAAAAAATAGGAAAAGTTGGTAAGACTTCTGGAATTATTCCTTTCATTAAAGTTATGGACTCTTTAACTCTAGCAATTAGCCAGGGTTCTTTAAGAAGAGGATCAGCAGCATGTTATTTACAAATTGACCATCCTGAAATTGAAGAGTTTATTGAAATGAGAAGACCGACAGGTGGAGATGTAAACAGAAGATCTCTAAATTTACACCATGGAGTTTTAGTAACTGATGAATTTATGAGAGCAGTAGAAACGGGTGGTCAGTGGGCGTTAAGAAGTCCTTATGATGGATCTGTTCAACAAACTATACCGGCAAGAAATTTATGGATCAGATTATTGACTGCAAGAATTGAAACAGGTGAGCCCTACATAGTTTACATTGATACAGTCAACAGACAAATTCCTCAACATCACAAGCTTGCTGGATTAAAAGTTAAAACGTCTAATCTTTGCAGTGAAATTACGTTACCAACTGGAGTTGATAATGATGGAAATCAAAGAACAGCTGTTTGTTGTTTATCGTCACTAAACTTAGACACTTACGATCAGTGGAAAGATGATCAACAATTTGTTGAAGACGTGATGAGGTTTTTAGATAATGTCATGACTGATTTTATCAATAGAGCCCCAGATGAATTTGCTCACGCAAAATACTCAGCAATGAGAGAAAGAAGTGTTGGTCTTGGAGTTATGGGATTACACTCATACTTCCAGCAAAAAAATATTCCTTTTGGATCAGTAATGAGCAAAGTTTGGAATAAAAAAATATTCAAGAACATTCAAGAGAAAGTTGATGAAGCTTCAAAGACTTTAGCCGATGAAAGAGGATCATGCCCTGACGCCGCTGAATATGGAATGAAAGAAAGATTTTCAAATAAAACTGCAATAGCACCAACAGCTTCTATATCAATCATTTGTGGCGGGTCTTCACCGGGGATAGAACCTATAGCTGCTAACAGCTATACTCATAAAACGCTTTCAGGTTCGTTTAATGTTAGAAATAAATATCGAAAAAAAATACTTCAAAAATATAAAAAGGATACAGACGAAGTTTGGTCAAGCATTACTACCAATCAAGGATCCGTATCTCATTTAAATTTTTTAACTGCGAATGAAAAAGATACATTTAAAACTGCTTTTGAAATCGATCAAAGATGGATCGTTGAGTTAGGTGCAGATAGAACGCCTCACATATCGCAAGCTCAGTCAGTAAATATCTTTGTTCCAGCAGATATACATAAAAAAGAACTTCACGATATTCATTTTCAAGCGTGGAAAAAAGGTTTGAAAAGCCTTTATTACTGTAGATCCAAATCAATCCAGAGAGCTGAAAATGTGAACAATGGATCTTCAACAGATGTGACAAAAAATGTTTACTCTGGAAAACAAGAATCAAATAATGAAAGTAACAACTATGAGGAGTGTTTATCATGTCAGTAGCAGAAAAAACTAAACCAACAATTATTCAGCCCAATAAAATGGGTTTACTAGTAGAAAACCCAGTTTACAAACCCTTTAGATATCCATGGTGTTATGACGCCTGGTTAACTCAACAACGTATTCATTGGCTACCAGAAGAAGTGCCACTTGGAGATGACGTAAGAGATTGGCAAAAAAACCTTTCTGTGGAAGAAAAAAATCTATTAACTCACATATTCAGATTTTTTACTCAAGCAGATGTAGAAGTAAACAACTGCTATTTAAGGCACTACACAACAGTTTTTAAACCTACAGAAGTTTTAATGATGATGACAGCCTTTGCAGCAATGGAAACAGTACATATCGCTGCCTATTCTCATCTATTAGATACTATCGGAATGCCAGAGACAGAATACTCAGCGTTTTTACAGTATAAAGAAATGAAAGATAAATATGACTACATGCAAGGCTTTGATGTAAAATCAAAACACAATATTGCGATGACAATGGCAGTGTTCTCAGCTTTCACAGAAGGACTACAACTCTTTGCAAGTTTTGCAATTTTATTAAACTTCCCAAGATTTAATAAGATGAAGGGAATGGGGCAAATAGTAACTTGGTCAGTTAGAGATGAAACTTTGCACTGTAATTCTATGATTAGATTATTCAGAGATTTCATTAAAGAAGAACCACAAATTTGGAACGATAAACTAAAAAACGAAATCTATGAAGCTTGCAAAACAATCGTTCACCATGAAGATGCATTTATCGATCTTGCTTTTCAAATGGGTCCAATGCAAGGTTTAACAGCTGAAGAAGTCAAACAATACATTAGATTTATTGGAAATAGAAGATTAGAGCAATTAGGTTTAAATCCTATTTACGATGTTAAGAAAAATCCATTAACGTGGTTGGATACTATGCTTAACGGCGTAGAACACATGAACTTTTTTGAAGGTAGAGCTACAGAATATTCTAAAGCTTCTACAAAAGGCACATGGGGCGAGGTCTTTGCTTAATATTTGCAATTAAAATATAAAAGTTATTGGAGAAAATCTGGCTTAAAAGGAAAATGGGGAAGCATTTTCCTTGAGAGACTTTCAAAATATAGTCCGAAAAATGTTCTAGAGATAGGTGTTTTTTGCGGCGTGACTGCGAAAAACACCTGCGATTTTTTAAA
>CACFUE010000038.1 GCA_902569465.1 uncultured Pelagibacteraceae bacterium
TCACCAATAAAAATAATCTTAAATTAAATTTAATAGAGAATAGATTTGCAGAAATAATTACCTAAGAAAATTATTCCCAATCAAATTTAGGAAAAGTATCAAAAACTTGCAAAACTTTATCAGACCACTGATTGCAAATTCTTTTATAATCCTCATCAGACGTATTCAAACATTTGAGATAAGATAATTTTTTTTGATCTTTCTTATAAACAGCTATATCTATGGGTGGACCAACTGTTAAATCACTTTTTAGTGTGGAGTCCATAGAGATCAACGCACATCTTGATGCATCGCCAATAGATACATTTGGAGTTATTACTCTGTCGAGTATTGGTTTACCGTACTTTACTTCGCCAATTACTAAATAAGGCTTACTATCTGCAGGTCTTATGTAATTTCCTTGAGGATAAACGAGATACAATTCTAAATCCTGGCCTTTTATTTGTCCTCCAATAATAAAAGTCGCTCCTAAAACAAGGCTGTCCGTGTTTACTCCGTCAGGAGATGAATGTTTAATCGTAAGTTTGCCAACATATGAAGCTATTTGCTCAAAATCTTTACATTTATTTAGATTTAAAGCAGAATTTTCCTTAATATCTTTTTCAATGGACTTAAAAACTGCCTGTGAGGTTGCTAAGTTTCCGGAAGTAACAATTACCACTGTTCTATCCCCCACATCATAAGTAAGCATTTTAGAATATATATTTACATTATCTAAACCAGCATTTGTTCTGGAGTCAGAAGCTAAAACAACTCCCTCATTAGTCTTGATACCAATACAATATGTCATGGTGAATTCTTATTTAAAAAACAGTAATTATTCAATTCTTAATTATCATAGCTATTATCTAATTTGTGCATTTGATAAAGCCAATAAACTATAAAGAATTATTAAATGGTTAATTTGTGGAAAAAATATGACTCTAAAAAAACTTATGATGAGTATCTAAACTCTGACCATAAGTTACGCAAGCAAGCTGTAATTATCTCTCACATTTTAGAGAGACATGGCATCAAGAAATTAAATGAAATTGAAAAAAACTGTGCAAGTACAATAAATGCTAGGGGAATAAATTTTCGGGTTTATTCGTCTGGGAAAAAACTCCAAGAAAAAAAATGGCCTTTAGATATTATTCCCAGGATTATTCTTAAGAAAGATTGGGCTAAGGTTTCAAAAGGATTGCTTCAAAGGGTAAAAGCTCTTAATCTTTTTATAGATGATGTTTACAACGATAGAAAAATTTTTAAAGATAATATTATTCCTGAAGAATTGGTTTTCAATTCACCATTTTATTTAAGAGAATGTTATGGTTTCTCACCAAAATATAAAGCTTGGTCTAATATTTCAGGAATTGATTTAATAAGAAATATCAATGGTGATTTCATGGTTCTTGAGGATAATTTAAGAGTTCCTTCAGGAGTTTCTTATATGCTTGAAAATCGAATGGTGATGAGAGATGTTTTTCCTGAATTATTTACTAAATATAAAGTTTCTTCAGTTCATCAATATCCAAATAAATTATACCACTGCATGCTTGAATGTGTCCCTCGAAAAACAAGAAATCCACATATGTGTGTTTTAACTCCAGGAAGATATAACTCAGCTTATTTCGAACATAGATTTTTAGCAGAACAAATGGGGATTGCGCTTGTAGAAGGAAAAGATTTATTTGTTGAAAAAGATTTTGTCTATATGAAAACTGTTACAGGTCCTATGAAAGTTGATTGTATTTATAGAAGAATTGATGACAACTTCTTAGATCCAAAAGTTTTTTATAAACATTCCTTACTAGGAGTACCCGGTTTATTTAAATGTTGGCGTAAAGGTAATGTTGGTATTGTAAATGCACCAGGGACAGGAATAGCAGATGATAAAGCTATATATTCATATGTTGATAAAATGATTAAATTTTATTTAGATGAGGAACCAAAACTAAAACAAGTCCAAACTTTTTTGTGTAGAAAAAAAATTCATAAAGATCATGTTATCGAAAATATTTCTAAACTAGTCGTAAAACCTACAAATGGATCAGGCGGTAACGGAATATTGATTGGTCCTAAAGCTTCAAAAGAAGAGAGAGAAAATATGATTGATAAAATTAAATCTAAACCAAGCGATTATATTGCTCAACCATTAGAAATTTTATCTACTACTCCAACAATATCTGAAGAAGGAATTGAACCAAGACATTTAGATCTCAGACCATTTGTCTTAACTGGTAAAAAATCTTGGGTTACAACAGGTGGACTTACTAGAGTAGCTCTTAAAAAAGGAAGCACTATCGTGAACAGTTCTCAAGGTGGTGGCTCTAAAGATACTTTAGTTATTGAAAGATAAATTTCCTAACAACCCTTAAATGAAGCGTACATACTCTGTAAAAGTTCTGAGTACATACCTTTGCCTTTATCTAAACTGGCACCAAGGGGATCTAAAACGCCAGTTTTAATTTTGGTGTCTTTTGCTATAGATTTTATAATAGCTGGGTTGAATTGAGGTTCTGAAAAAAGACAATTTACTTTCTCATGTTCTATTACCTCTCTTATTTCAGATAATTGTTCAGCTCCAGGCAAAACATCTGGATTTACTGTTAAAGCTCCAAGAACTTTAATACCAAATCTGTTTTCAAAATATTGATAAGCATCATGGAAAACCACAAACCTTAGATTTCCTTTAAGATCACTTTTAATATTTTTTGTTAAATTATCTAATTCAGACTGAGCTTTTTTAGAATTAGCTTTATATTTAGAACTGTTATCTGGATCCAATTTAACTAGTTGTTTTTCGATTTCTTTAATAATTACTTTAGCATTCATTGGATCTAACCAAACATGTGGATCGTGTTCACCGTGAGCATGTCCCTCA
>CACFUE010000039.1 GCA_902569465.1 uncultured Pelagibacteraceae bacterium
TTAGGATAGATTTATTTACTTGGTAAGGAATTGATTTTATTATAAGCGTTTCTCTGCCTCCTTTCTTTTCCTCAAGATCAATTTCCCCTCTTATTTTAAATGATCCTCTGCCTTTATTATAACCTTGTTTAATTATATCTTTTCCAATTATAACTCCACCTGTAGGAAAATCAGGCCCCGGAACAAACTTCATTAACTGACTTATAGTTATTTCTTTGTTGTTAATAAAAGCTATTGTAGCATCAATTATTTCACCTAAGTTATGAGGCGGTATACTAGTCGCCATTCCAACAGCTATTCCGCCAGCTCCGTTAACAAGAATATTTGGATATTGCGAAGGTAACACCTCTGGCTCTTTTTCTGTTTCATCGTAATTGCTCCTAAAATTAACAGTATTTTTTTCTAGGTCCTCTGTTAAAAATTGAGAAATTCTACCTAATTTAGTCTCTGTATATCTCATAGCAGCAGGTGGGTCTCCGTCAATAGATCCAAAATTTCCTTGACCTGATATTAAAGGAACACTCATAGAAAAATCTTGTACTAATCTAACTAGCGCATCATAAACTGATTGATCTCCGTGAGGATGGTATTTACCAATAACATCCCCTACTATTCTCGCTGATTTTCTGAAAGGTTTTGACCAATCATAACCACCTTTATACATTGCATAAATAATTCTCCTATGTACTGGTTTTAAACCATCTCTAACATCTGGTAGTGCCCTACTAACAATAACACTCATTGCATAAGACAAATAAGATGAACTCATTTCATCTTGAACAAAAATAGGCTTAAATGATTTATTCTTGTCTAGAATATTTTTTTCCATGCTTAATTAAAAAGGAATTTCATCATCAAGATCTGGATTATCTTGACTTATATTATCGTTGGGAAGTGAACTTTTGTTTTCTGATACTAAATTAGAGTTACCACTATTTCTACTATCTAACATTGTTAAACTCGAATTATAGCCTTGTAATACAATTTCAGTTGAGTATTTGTCTTGACCAGAAGCCTCATCTTTCCACTTTCTTGTGCTTAATTGTCCTTCAATATAAACATTTGCGCCTTTTTTTACATATTGTTGAACAACATTTACTAAACCTTCATTAAAAATTACTACTCTATGCCACTCAGTTTTTTCTTTTCTCTCTCCACTAGATTTATCTTTCCAAGATTGGCTAGTTGCAATACTTAATCTAGCAACACTTTTACCATTAACCATCTGTTTTATTTCAGGATCTGCGCCTAAACGACCTATTAATTGTACTTTATTTAAACTACCAGCCATAATATTTTGAATAATATTTGATTTTTTATTATTAAAAGTCATAAATTTATATCATATTTGATTAGTAAATATAAGGTGATAATTATTTAGAATAAAAAATATGTTGAAAAAAATCGTTGTAAAAGGCGCTAAAGAACACAACTTAAAAAATGTTTCTCTGGAAATTCCAAAAGAGAAATTAGTTGTGATTACAGGTCTGTCGGGCTCAGGAAAATCATCTTTGGCTTTTGATACAATTTACGCAGAAGGACAAAGAAGATATGTTGAAAGCCTCTCATCATATGCGCGTCAATTTTTAGATAAAATGAAAAAACCCAATGTGGATTTCATTGAAGGCCTAAGTCCTGCAATTTCAATTGAGCAAAAAAATACTTCTAAAAATCCAAGATCAACAGTAGCAACAGTGACTGAAATATATGATTACATGAGAGTTTTATTTGCAAGAATAGGTACCCCATACTCGCCATTCACTGGAAAACCGATCAGGTCTCAACCGATTAGTGAAATGGTTGATAAAATTAAAAAACTGCCAAAAAATAATACAATTTATATTCTTGCACCTATAGTTAGAGGTCGAAAAGGTGAATATAAAAAAGAAATTCTTAATTTCAAAAAAAGAGGATTTTCTAAGATTAAAGTAGACGGCAAATATCTTAATATTGATGAATTTCCAAACTTAAATAAAAAAGTAAAACATGAAATTTCAATAATAGTTGACAGAATAATATTAAATTCAAATTTAGGAAATAGATTAGCAGATAGCGTTGAAACAGCGGTAAATTTATCTGATGGCTTGTTAGTTGTGGAATATGAAAATGAAACTTTGCCAAAAAAATTTAGGAAAAGAGAATCTATTACTTTCTCATCGAAATTTTCTTGTCCTGAAAGTGGCTTCACAATTGAAGAAATCGAGCCAAGATTGTTCTCATTTAATTCACCATACGGTGCATGCGAAGAGTGTGAAGGAATAGGTCACAATTTAAATGTAGATCCCAACCTTGTGATTTCTGATCCAAAAAAAAGTCTTCAAGATGGAGTCATTGAGCCGTGGTCTAAATCAACCTCATTGTATTATGCTCAAACATTAGCTTCTATTGCGAAACATTATAAAATTTCAATGTCTGAACCTTGGAAAAAAATTTCAAAAAAATTACAAGATATTATTCTTTATGGTTCAGATGAAGAAGAAATAAAATTTTTATACGATGATGGATATGAGTCTTACTCAACAAAAAAAACTTTTGAAGGAGTAATTAATAATCTT
>CACFUE010000040.1 GCA_902569465.1 uncultured Pelagibacteraceae bacterium
ACAACTGGAATTTAATTATGGGACTTAAAACTTTTAAACCTTACACTAAATCTACTCGTGGAACAGTGGTTATAGATAAAAGTAAATTATGGAAGGGTGCACCTTACAAACCTCTTACTAAAGGACAAAATTTTACCGGTGGAAGAAATAACTATGGTAGAATAACATCTAGACATATTGGCGGAGGATCAAAACATAAGTATCGTATTATTGATTTTTATAGAAAAAAAAGAAATGTAAAAGCTACTGTAGAGAGAGTTGAATACGATCCTAATAGAACAGCATATATTGCTTTGCTAAGTTATGAAGATAAAAATAAAGCCTATATTATTTGTCCTCAAGGATTAAAACCAGGCGATAAAGTAGAGTCAGGAAAAAATATAGAAATTAAAGTTGGAAACTGTTTAGAATTAAGAGACATTCCACAAGGAACTCAGATACATAATGTTGAGTTGATACCAGGAAATGGAGCCAAATTAGCTAGGTCAGCAGGATCATCAGTTACACTCTCTGGTTTTGACGGGGATTATGCTATTCTGAAACTATCATCAGGCGAGACAAGAAAGGTAAATAGTTCTTGTTTAGCTACGATAGGTGTAGTTTCAAACCCGGATCAAAAAAATATAAAAATTGGAAAAGCAGGAAGAAATAGATGGAGAGGAAAAAGACCTCAAACTAGAGGGGTTGCTATGAATCCAGTAGATCACCCGCACGGAGGCGGAGAAGGAAAAACATCTGGAGGTAGAAGTCCAGTATCACCATGGGGTCAATCAGCCAAAGGATTAAAAACTAGACGACCTAAAAGAAGTGATAAACTAATAATCACTAGAAGGAAGAAAAGGAAAAATTAATGACAAGATCAATTTGGAAAGGACCATTTGTACATCCGAGTTTGTTGAAAAAAATTGACAAAATTAAGGACACATCAAACAAAAAACCAATTAAAACTTGGTCAAGAAACTCTACTATAATACCTGAATTTGTTGGACATAGTTTTATGATACATAATGGTAAAACTTTCATACCTATTACTATCTCTGAAGAAATGGTTGGTCATAAATTAGGGGAATTTGCACCCACAAGAACATTTAAAGGTCACACACCAGCAGATAAAAAAGCAGCTGCGGTTGCAACGCCATCAACTGAGAAAGCAGGAGGCGATAGTGGAAAAAAATAACTTGATAAAAGCTATAAATAAAAACGTTAGATCTAGCCCTAGAAAATTAGCTTTAGTTTGTAATTTTATTAAGGGTAAAAAAGCAGACTTAGCATTAAGAGACTTAGAATTTACAAGAAAAAGAATTGCAAAAGATGTAAGTAAAACCGTTAGATCAGCTATTTCAAATGCAGAAAATAATTACCAATATGATATAGATAATTTATTTGTAAAAGAAGCCTACGTTGGAAAATCATTAGTTATGAAAAGGTTTAGGCCAAGAGCAAAAGGTAGAGCGAGCCCAATAAAAAAACCTTTTAGCAGAATTACTATAATTCTTGAGGAAAAGAAAATGTTTAAAAATAAAAAGGAAACTAAATAATGGGACAAAAAATAAATCCAATAGGTTTAAGATTAGGAATCAATAGAGGTTGGGACTCAACCTGGTATGCCAAAAAAAAGGACTTTGGAAGGTTTTTAATTGAGGATTATAAAATAAGAAATTATATAAAAAAGAACATTATAAATTCTGGCGTTTCCGAAATTATGATTGAGAGGTCTTCAAAAAAATGCACTGTATCTATACACACATCAAGACCAGGGTTTGTAATTGGAAAAAAAGGTGCAGATATTGAAAAAATCAAAAAGAATATATCAAAAATCACTGATAGCGATGTAAACATAAATATCAAAGAAATTAAAAAACCAGAATTAAACTCAAATCTAGTAGCTGAAAATATTGCTCAACAATTAGTAAAAAGGGTTGCATATAGAAGAGCCATGAAAAGGGCCATGCAATCAGCAATGAGATTAAATGCAAAAGGTATTAAAGTAATGTTAAGTGGTAGACTTGCAGGAAACGAAATTGCTAGAACTGAGTGGTTAAGGGAAGGTAGTATTCCTTCACATACATTAAGAGCGGATATAGATTATGGTTTTGCAGAGGCATTAACTACTTACGGAATTATCGGTGTCAAAGTTTGGATTTATAAAGGAGAGTTAATGGCTAAAGATGTTGAAAAAGAAAAAAAAGAAAGGGTAAAAAATGCTACAGCCAGTAAGAACTAAATTTAGAAAAGCATTTAAAGGTAGAATTCATGGCAAAGCTTCAAGAGCTGTGAAATTGAACTATGGACAATTTGGTTTAAAAGCAATCGAGCCAGAAAGAGTAATTGGTAAGCAAATTGAAGCCGCGAGAGTAGCTTTAACTAGATATATGAAGAGAACTGGAAAAGTCTGGACAAGAATTTTTCCTAATATTCCTGTATCAAAAAAACCTACTGAGGTGAGAATGGGAAAGGGCAAAGGATCTCCAGAATATTATGCATGTA
>CACFUE010000041.1 GCA_902569465.1 uncultured Pelagibacteraceae bacterium
TAATTCCTATTGAAAATTCTTTAGCTGGAAGAGTTGCGGATATACATTATTTGCTCCCAAAATATAAATTACAAATTCATGGAGAGCACTTCCAAGCGGTTGAGCACAATTTATTATGTAAACCGGAAGCGAAGTTAAGTGATATTAAATTTGTGAGAAGTCACGCTCAAGCGATCGGACAATGTCAAAACTTAATTTATAAAAAAGGATTAAAACAAATCATTTCTGCAGATACAGCAGGATCAGCAAAAGATTTGGCAGAAGGTAACGATATATCAATAGCAGCTATAGCATCTGAACTATCTGCAAAAATTTATAATTTGAAAATTTTAGAAAAAAATATTGAAGATGAGAAAGGTAATGTAACTCGATTTCTATTAATGGGAAAAAATATTCGTCAGCCTGAGTTTTCTGTAAAAAAAAAATATATAACAAGTTGTATTTTTAGGGTTAAAAGTGAACCATCTGCTTTGTACAAATGTTTAGGTGGTTTCGCTACTAACCAAGTAAACTTGACAAAGCTAGAAAGTTTTTCAGTAAAGAATACTTTTGATCAGGCAAATTTTTATCTAGATCTTGAAGGTCATTTAGAACAACCAGAGGTAAAAAAGGCATTAGAGGAACTAGGATTCCATACAGAAACTTTAGATATTTTGGGAGTTTATGAGGCTTCAACATTTAGGCAAAAATAGTCCACAAAATTTAATTCTACCCTTGTAGTATTTGAATCGATCTTGATATACTCATTTTGAGGTTGGCATCAGGTGGATGTTTCATAAACCCGGTCAGGTCTGAAAAGAAGCAGCCGTAGTGAAAATTTTTCAGGTTGTTGCCTGCCTCTTAGAAATGACAAATAAAATTTTAGCTCTTAAATACCGGCCTCAAAATTTTAAAGATTTGATAGGTCAAGATGTGATGGCCCAAACTATTACTAATGCTATTAAATTAAATAAAACTCCAAATGCTTATTTGTTAACAGGTATTAGAGGCGTTGGTAAAACGACCACTGCAAGATTAATAGCAAAAGCCTTGAACTGTCAAAAAAATGAAAATGAAAAAATTATTTGCTCTAATGAAAAATCTTGTGACACTTGTAAAGAAATCATGAACTCAAATCACATAGATATTTTAGAGATGGATGCTGCCTCAAAAACAGGTATTGATGATGTAAGAGAACTTATAGATAGTTCTAAATATAGCCCAACTAGTGCAAAATTTAAAATTTTTATAATTGATGAAGTGCATATGTTATCAAAGCAAGCGTTTAATGGTTTACTAAAAACTTTAGAGGAACCACCACCAAGTTTGAAATTTATACTCGCAACAACTGAGGTAAGAAAAATTCCTGTTACTATTCTTTCTCGTTGCCAAAGATTTGACCTAAAAAGAGTAAGCGTTGATGAACTTTCTAAACATCTTAAGGAAATCTCTAATAAGGAGAATGGAAAAATTTCAGAAGATGCAATAAAATTAATCGCAAGAACTTCAGAAGGGTCTGTGAGAGACTCAATATCCTTACTAGATAGAGCTTTGATATCACAATCAATAAATGAAAATAAAACTATTGAAGAAAAAGACGTTAGAGAAATGTTAGGACTCGCAGATAAGAGTAAAGTTATTTTATTAATTAAACAGGTATTGAGCGGAGATGATAAATCAGCTCTAAAGTGTTTAGAGGAACTTATAATAAATGGTCTTGATGCAAAAAATTTTTTAAATGATATTTTAGAAGTCCTTTATCTATTTAGTAAAAATATCAGTTTAGGTAATGTTAAAAGTGATATTTCAATTTCTGAAAATGAAGCAAAATTAATAGAATTATATTCTGAGAATATAAATATTCAGGATATTGGTTTATTTTGGCAGCTTACTATAAAAACACTCGAGGACTTACAAATTGTTGGAAATGAAAATTTAACACTTGAAATGTATATTATGCAACTGGTACATCTTAAAAATATAGGAATTAACAATGAATTAACTGATGATTCAAAAAAGATAACTAGCAAAGAAAATCTTCCTGAAAAAAAAATTGAAAATAAATCATCTGAAACAATTCGATCAAATCAAATAAAAAGCCAATTAAAAAGCACCGATCAAATTAAAACAAATCCTATAAAAAATTTATCAAAC